>CAIPUN010000049.1 GCA_903868245.1 uncultured Sphingomonadales bacterium
ATGGATAAGCTTGCCACGTTCCGCCGCTTTACGCATGGCGGCAATCACGGGTGCGTCACCATAATCGTCATCGTCGAGGCGTGACGGGACTAATGGACGCGGTGGGCGTCGTTCCCCTGGCGCTGGCGCAAAAAGCCAATGCGGTATGGGCACACTGGGTTCCGTTTGCGCAACAGAACCAATCGCGCGGCCCTTAGGGGGTGTCAATGCGCCCCCTTCCAACCCAGTATGGCGCATCACCCTGCCCCAACGCGGATCGTCTTCCCAATCGCACCCAAGCGCCGCCATACCCCGTTGCAGAAGCGCGTACCAGCTTTCGGCGGGTGGATCGCCTTTGCGGCTAATGCCCAAAGACCCGGCCATGATAAGCCGTTCCTCGGCCCGCGTAATCGCGACGTAGAGCAAACGCTTATGCTCCTCCAGTTCGCGGGTCTTTTGCATGTCGATAATATCTAACAACCGCCCGGATTGCTCCGCCTTGCGGATGGGCAATAATGGCGTACGATGCCCCTCGTCCATCAACAGCTCGACAGACTGGTCCGGTTTTTTAGTCGGGTCAGATGTCACATCCGCGAGTATGACCACAGGTGCCTGCAAGCCCTTTGCGCCGTGGACGGTCATAATTCTGACCTCTTGGCTGCTGCTGTCGCCCTCGCGTTTGATTTCGGTGTCGCCACGGTCGAACCATGCAATGAATTTCTGCAAGCCCCCACTGTGTTGCTGCTCAAACTGCAACGCGGCGTTCAACATTTCCTCAATGGGCACCAAAACCTCATTGCCCAACCGCGCGGTGAATTTACGCCGCGCGCCGATGGGGCCGGACAAGATGTGCTCAAGAAAATGATAGACCGTCGTAAAATCGGCCATCGCCAGCATGTCACGCAGCGGCGCGATCTGCTGCGCAAGCGCAGGCTGCTCGCGAATATGCTGCCATAGGCTGCCCGTGCGGTCGCCAACATAGCCATATTGCAGCAAAGTTTCCTGCGACCAGCCAATAATGGGTGAAACCAAGACACAGGCCAAACTAAAATCATCATTGGGCTGAAGCACAAATTTTATTGCGGCTAGCAAATCCTGCACCACTAACGGTTGCAACAACCGAAGCCGGTCGACACCTGCAACGGGCACATTGCGTTCATGCAATTGCGCCACGAGCATTGACGCCATGTCGCCACGGCTGCGCAACAGGAACAGGATATCGCCAGGTTCAAGCGGGCGGCCTTTGCTGACCAGCCAAGGCTTTGCGTCAATCAGCGCCTTAACATGGTCCGCCAATTTTTCGGCCAGCGCGCGTTTTTCATCGCTGAACCAATCCTCTTCTTCATCCGCGCTGCCGTCACCTTGCCCATCGGGCTTGGCGGATATGGGTTCCAATAGCTCGACCATGCCGATATGCGGTTTGTCGCTATAATGCGCGGCGATTTCACCGCTGATACCGAAACTTTCGGGACCAGCCTCATCGATAACGGCGTTCACGAAATCAAGGATGGGCGGTGTCGAACGGAAGCTTTGCGATAGGCTAAGCCGGTTCAACGCGGCCCCGGACTTGCCTATACGCTCGGCAAAAGATACGCCCGCGGCTGCATAACGTTCCGGCGCGGTCCCTTGGAACCCGTAAATGGCTTGTTTGAAATCGCCGACGGAGAACAAAGTGCGTATCTTGTCGGGCTTCACGCCCATGCCACTGTAAAAATCACCCGTGAGCGAACCAATAATTTCCCACTGCGCGGCGTTGGTGTCCTGCGCCTCGTCGACCAATATGTGATCAATCTGCCGATCAAGCTTAAACCGCACCCAATCGGCCATTTGCCCATGTTGCAGCAACGCCGCCGTGCGCCGGATCATGTCGTCAAAATCCACCGCGCCAAGTGCGTGTTTCGCTTTGCCATATTGGGCCGCGAATTCCTTGCCCACCAACAAAGCCCGCGCAAGCCTATCGGCATATTGCGCGCGCGCGACTTCGCCGAGTAACCTATTGGTCCATTCGAACATGTCCGATGCAAGTGCTTTATAGGCATCCGTCATTGGCGTGTAGCCACTAGACGCCACTTGCATTCCGCCGTCCTTAGTAGACCAGCAACCATGAAGATCCGCGAATGAAGCTGCCCTCTCAGCCGGAGATCGGGACAACCAGTTTTGAAGCACCGCCGCACGCTTGCAGCCACGGCTGTCGGCTTTATCTTTGCCCCATGAAAGATTGGCATCGATAATGGATTGCAGGTCCGCGCGCGGAATTTGTGCATCGGCAAACTCTGCTGCCAACATATCCTCAACGGGTCCCGAAAAGCTGACATCCGCCAAGCGCCGGGCCCAGACCACCGCCCCTGCGTCATCGGGAATTCCGGCCATCACATCGGGCGCAGCCGAAGTACGATGTAAGAAGCGCAGCGCCGCCTCCTCGCCCATGTTCAGGCTCAATTCCTGCAAATTGCTAATGATATTTAGGTCACCGCGCGCTTCGGCATCCAAAACCAAATTCGCCAGCGCCGTATCGAGCAATTCGCGCTGCTCGCGGCCTTCAACCGGCTTAAAGCCCGGCACGAGGCCAGCTTCTTCCGGAAAGCTGCCAAGCAACGATTGGCAGAAGCTATGGATCGTCAAAATCTGCAACCCGCCACCGGGCGCATCCAGAACCTTAGCGAACAATTGCCGTGCTTTCTTGCGCGCCTCGGGACTGTAATCGGCACCAATTGCTTTTAGATCATCGCCAAGCGCAGCTCCGTCCATCTGGACCCAACTCGCCAGCAACTGATTGATACGGTCCGCCATTTCGGACGCGCCGGCCTTGGTGAAGGTAATGCACAATAAGTTTTCAGGTTCAACGTCATTTTCGAGCAAAAGCCGAATGACGCGCGCCGTCAGAACTTGCGTTTTACCCGTCCCTGCCGACGCGCTCAGCCAGATATTGTCGCGCGGCACGACGGCGCTGCTTTGCGCGGGGATAAGCGGGTGCAGCTTTTTGGTTTCCGCACTCATGCCGCGTCCTCGATTATGGCCTGACGCCCATTCCATTCCTGCAAGCGCATTAATTGGTCATAATCGCCGTAGAGAGCGAATTCGGGATGTAGCTTTGCGGTAAAGGGCGCGTCACCCAATATCCATTTGCTGATCGCGGCTTCTGCTTGTTCGACAGCAAAGGCGACGAAGTCATCGGATTCAGGCTTTTTATCGGACGCGCGCGTGCTTGTCGGCACCACAATATGACCAAAAACATCCTTTTTCT
The DNA here is from genome assembly GCA_903868245.1 of uncultured Sphingomonadales bacterium. Lineage (GTDB taxonomy): Bacteria > Pseudomonadota > Alphaproteobacteria > Sphingomonadales > Sphingomonadaceae > Sphingorhabdus_B. The sequence goes on from CAIPUN010000049.1 coordinate 3,224, forward strand.
TGGCAAGGCTCCAATATTCGAAATGGTTTGCTGTGCCGGACACGCCCTTAATGGCGCGTTGTTCCGCCATATAGCCGATGAGGCCCAGTTGCAGCGCGAAGCCCGCGTTAACTTGCTTGGTCGATGGCGGTATACCGGTTTTATAGTCAATGATGACCAGATCGCCATCGGCAGAACAATCAATACGGTCCACCCGCCCCCTGACCGCGATGCCTTTGATGTGGATGGTGCCGGGTTGCTCGGCAACCGCCACGACGCGGCCTTGTTCGATCATCAGGCGCTTGGTTTCATCGGCAACCCAGCGTAAGCCAGCGGCAATGCGCGGCTGCCATAATGTACGCAGCAAGGGATCCGACGCCTCCTGCGCCAACAATGCATCCGCCCGTGCGACGAGCTTATCGACCGCGCAATTGTCATGCGTGAACCATTTTTCCAATATATCGTGCACCAGGCTACCGCGCCATGCGTAGCTGGGTTCGGCGTCGACCTTTTCCAGCACGGGAAGGCCAAGGATGCGTTTTGCATAAAAGGAATAAGGGTCAGATTTCAGCTGATCAAAATCGGTGACGGACAAGGAAACCAAACGCTGCTCTGCGTTCGGCATCGGTAGTGGCCGCGTGGCGAAAGCTTCCTTTTCCGCCGGACAATCGAGCGCGTCTGCATATGCCAACAGTGCATCATCGGCCTGAAGCGACGCCCCCATCAAAGCTTTAATCCGCAGCAAAAAGCGCGACGCAACCGTTGGCCCGCCCCGATCGCGCCGTGCCCGCGTCAGCAACACGTCTTGTGCGCCCAGTGCCGTCGCCAAGTCATGCGCCGAAAGGCCAATGTTTCGATCCAAGGTTGGCAGTTTCAAATGACGCCTTATGGCCGGGGCCAGCCACGGATCAGGCTGCGCAATTTGTGGCCATGTGCCCTCGTTTAAGCCAGAACAAATTACCAAGTCGGCCTGCTGCAGGCGCGCCTCTAGCAATCCATAAATCGCGACGCGCGGGTGCCCGCCATAAGGGGGACGGACAACCGCGCCGGAGAAAATTTCTTTGAATGTCGCAACCAAGCCTGTCGCATCAACACGGCCGAGGATGGCGAGATTGCCCGAACTGACCTCCTCCCAGTTCCGCGCGAGTTCACGGCCACTGGCGCCGCGCCAGATGCCCCCATCAGTAAGCGCCGTTGCAACATCACGAAGCGATGCAAGAACCTCTTGAAATAGCTGACCATCGGCGCTCTCTAGCGGTGCCAACAATGTGGCAACATTAGACCACCATGCGATAAGCTTTTCATTTGGTTTGCGCGCCGTCTGTAACCGCCGTGTGATAGCCGCAAGCCCAATACCGCTGGCCGTGCCGCGTAACGCTAGATCAAGCTGCCGCACATGGTCCAGCCAGTCGAGCCTGTCCGAACCAGCAAACACCAAAGGATGCTTGGCAATAGCCAATATGCTCGACGCGGAAAATCGGCTGCAAATGGCGTCCACCAGAGCCAATGCAAGCGTGCCCGGCGGTGTTTGCAGCAAAGGTGTACCCGCGCTGTCGTCTACGTCTATGCCCCATCTATGCAACTGCCCAGCGACCCGCACGGCCAATTCGCGGTCGGGGGTAATGAGCGCGACGCGTTTCTCGGCCACCTCCAGCGCGCCCCTGATGCGCACAGCGATCGCCTTCGCCTCTTGCGCGCTATCTTCGGCCTCCAGCCATTTTGCATGCGGCAGGGCCTTGCGCTGCGGAGGCAGCTCCTGCCAATATATGCTGTGTTCAGGCAGGCAGAAAATCTCCGAAATCACAGCCGCCTCAGGCTCCGGTCGGGCGGTAGGGAGGACGTCAATCTCACTGCGGTCGATACCCATGCGTTCGAGCAAATGCTTCAAATGAAACTGCGGATGCACCTCCACATTAGGATGGCGCCCAAAACCAATTTTATCTTCGGTGCACGGGGATAGATCATCCCAACGCGCATCAGACAGTGTAAGGTCAACGCCTGGTAAGACGACGTATCCGTTCGGCATGAGCGCGACACGGCGCAGCACGCGTGCCACGGCCTTTGCCGACGTCGTAATCCCCACCGCTATGATCGGAGGCATATCCACATTTTGCGCTAAACGCTGCTCAAGTGCTCCTAACAAATGGTTGCGGCGTTCGGCGGGACCCATCAATTTGCGCGCGGTTAAAGCGTCGCGATACGCCGGCAATATCTGCAGCAGCCGCGCATAAGCGCTTTGCCAATGCCCGGCCAAATCGGCCTCAATTTTGATGTCCGCGAATTGTGTAAAATCGATGAGATCAACCTCAAGCGCATCGATCAATTCTGCCAATTTTCGCGCAAGTCGTAACGCTTCCGCAGGCGAAAGCGGGGCAGCACCGGGTTGGTAGTCTTGTACAAGCTTTGCCAAAAGCATCAGCCGCTCAAAGGGAGCGATGGCTGGCCATATCGCGTTGCCCACGTCAATCGGGTCAAGCAACGGTCCCAAGGCTTCGTCCAATTGCATATCACCAACGGCAACCATACGCGGCAGCAACATACCCGGAGCCGCCTGCCGGACAAATGCCTCGGTCATGGCCTTGGTTGCGCGGTTATTCGGTAGGAGGAGGATGTTCTTACTGATCGCAAGTGGGTCTGCGCCCGCCGACTGCAATATCCATATCGCGGTTACATCGCATAGGTCATTGCCCAGCGGCACATTGAACACATGCGCACGCGGGGCCGAACCTTCATTCTCCATAATGTTCCGCCAACTTCGCTTCTGTCGCTGTAATTGCCGCTGGATAGCCGACGTCAAACCACAGCCCGTCATGGACGATGCCCATGCAACGGCCTTGGGCTATTGCGCGATCCCAAAATATATTGGTTGAAAACACGTCGGTAGGCGGATCAACAATGAGGCGCTTCGACAGCATCTGAATACCGGTCCACACATAAGACGCCGGCGCGTCCCCTTGACGACGCGACAGGCGGCCGTCTGCATCCATGTTAAAATCACCAATGCCTTGGCTGTTATACGCGAATTCTAACGGGATGAGGAGCATGAGAACGTCCATACGGTCATCATCCCAATGCGCCATAAGCTGCGAGATCGCATTCTCACCCGCATTGGTCCACCAATTGTCGGCGTTGACGCAAATGAAGGGATCATCCGATATGAGGTCAAGCGCGTGCACCAAACCGCCACCTGTATCGCGCAGCACATCGCGCTCGTCGGAAAAACGCACATCCAAGTCCGCCGCTGAGGCTGCCAAATGCTGCTCTATTTGATCTGCGTGATAATGGACGTTGACGACAATCTTGCCGACGCCCGCATCGCGCAAATGGTCAAGCACATGGTCCAACAACGCGACGCCGCCCACTGTGATCAGGGGCTTTGGCCGGTCGGCGGTCAGGGGCATCATGCGCGTCCCCTTGCCCGCCGCCATGATCATCGCGGTGTCCACATGCTTAACCATTGATATTTGATACCGCAGGCATTTTATGGCGCACGTCCAGTGGGATAAATGTGTCAAACCAATGCTTAACCGGTGCGAGGTCGGGATGGGCTAAGTCACGTTCCAGCAGCCCCCACATGCGCGGCAGGAACGATAAATAACGTTCCTTGCCATCGCGTTTCCATAGCCGTGTAAAAATGCCGATAATCTTGGTATTCCGTTGCGCGCCCAGCAAGGCGTAATGTGCGTCAAAATCAACCCCAGGTTTTGCCGCAGCATGATAATATGCCAGCATCTCCGCCTCAAGCGTGGGCGAAACGTCGCGCCGTGCATCTTGCAGCAAGGACACCAGATCATAGGCAGGATGACCGACCAAAGCGTCTTGGAAATCGATGATCCCCTGCTGCCCATCGTCCAACAGCATGATGTTTTCGGCGTGGTAATCGCGTAGCACGGTGACCTTCTGATACTCCGCCAGCGGGGCCAAAGCTTCGGTCCAGATCTGGTCAAACTCTTGCACATCAAATGATAGCCCCATGGCGGGCATGTACCATTCCGAGAGCAACTGCACTTCGCGCATGTAGGTCGTCATGTCATAGGCCTGCGCTTGCACCGCAGGCGTCTGCGCCAACCGGAGTATGGCATCAATCGCCGTGCGATAGACTGCGGCCTCATCTTCGGGATGTTCGTCCAGATATTCACGCATCCGCCGGTCGCCAAAATCCTCAATCAACAACAGGCCGCGGGTCAGGTCCGTGGCGAAAATCTCGGGTGCGCGAAATTGATGCCCGTTCAAATATTGCGCAATATGGAGGAATGGACGGGGATCCTCATGCGGTGGCGGCGCATCCATCAAAATCGCCTTGCCGCGCGCAGCGGACTCCACGCGGAAATACCGACGGAAGGATGCGTCGCCGGCAACCGGCGCCACTACCGCGCCTTCCCAGCCATGCAGCTTTAGAAATTCGTCCAAGCCAGCAGGCGGCGCCATATTAGGTACGTGTGTCATCATTATCCATTTTCAAAGTCAGTATCCGGCTTCCGTCGGCTTGCGGTGTTATGTCGATAACATGGCTTGGCACGACATAAGCGGCACCAAAGCGTTCGGCCCACTCAACCAGCGTAATCCGTTCACTGCGTTCATCCGCCAGCCCTAGTTCGTCCAGTTCGTCAGCATTATCGAGGCGATACAAATCGACATGGGCAACGGCAACCAAAACATCTGGCGGCTCGTAACTGTGCACGATGGCGTAAGATGGGCTTGCGACTTCGCCTCTAAAGCCAAGGCCTGCCAAAATCCCCGCGGATAGCACGGTTTTGCCTGCACCAAGCGGGCCATTAATCGCGATCCAATCTGAACGCTTTAATTTTTGGGCGAGCGAATGACCAAAGGCACGCATATCCTCGTCGGTTGCAATAATCATTTCTTTGGTAGCGCCATGCTGATTGTCGTTCCTGCACCTTTTGCAGAATATGAATGGAAAGTGCCAGCATGCAATGCAATTATCTTCTGGGCCAAGAGCAAAGCAGGCATTCGCCCGGGTCGCGCAACGAAAAAGCCCGCCACGTTTCCGCAGCAGGCTTTCTTTTCATCACACACTGAAATGTGATTAATAGCGATAATGGTCTGGCTTGAACGGACCTTCGGTCGATACACCAATATATCCAGCCTGCTTGTCGGTGAGCTTGGTTAACTTCACGCCGAGCTTTTCAAGATGCAGCGTCGCGACCTTCTCGTCGAGATGCTTTGGCAGAACATAGACTTGGTTCTTATAATTGTCGCCGTTGGTCCAAAGCTCGATCTGCGCGAGCACTTGGTTGGTGAAGCTGGCCGACATCACAAAGCTTGGATGTCCAGTTGCACAACCAAGATTGACCAAGCGGCCCTTCGCAAGGACGATGATCTGCTTTCCGTCCGGGAACTGCACAAGATCGGTTCCTGGCTTCACTTCGGTCCAGTTATAGTTTGAAAGAGCGGAAATTTGAATTTCACTGTCAAAGTGGCCGATGTTGCACACGATGCTCATGGGCTTCATATTCATCATATGCTCAGCCGTAATTACGTCGGCATTGCCGGTTGCGGTGCAGAAGATGTCCGCGCGTTGCACGGCTTCTTCCATAGTCACAACTTCAAAGCCTTCCATCGCCGCCTGCAATGCGCAGATCGGATCGATTTCGGTGACCATTACGCGCGCGCCGCCATTGCGGAGCGACTGTGCTGAGCCCTTGCCGACATCGCCAAAACCGGCAACGCATGCAACCTTTCCGGCCAGCATGACGTCCGTAGCGCGACGGATGGCGTCTACGAGCGATTCCTTACAGCCATACAGATTGTCGAACTTCGACTTCGTCACGCTGTCATTGACGTTGATGGCAGGGAAAGGCAGCTCGCCCTTCTTGGCGATTTCATACAGGCGATGCACGCCTGTCGTGGTTTCCTCCGAAACGCCCTTCAAATTCTTGACTGTCTGCGTCAAGTAACCCGGCTTCTTCGCAACAAATGCCTTCAAGGCACGCTGGAATTCGACCTCTTCTTCATTCTCTGGTTCACCAAAGCTTTCGCCGCGCTCGAGCCGTGCGCCCCACAATGCGAACATCGTGGCATCGCCACCATCGTCGAGGATGATGTTGGCAGTGGTTTCATCACCCCAATCGAAGATGCGGCCGACATAATCCCAATAATCGGCAAGGCTTTCGCCTTTGACTGCGAACACAGGAATGTTCTGCGCGGCAATGGCAGCTGCGGCATGGTCTTGTGTCGAAAAAATATTGCAGGTCGCCCAGCGCACGTCCGCGCCAAGCGCCGTCAGTGTTTCTATCAGAACCGCAGTTTGAATCGTCATATGCAACGAACCAACAATGCGCGCACCCTTCAGCGGTTGAGACGCGCCAAATTCATCGCGCAACGCCATAAGACCGGGCATTTCGGTTTCGGCGATATTGATTTCTTTACGGCCAAAATCGGCCTCGCCGATATCGGCAATGACATAATCGTTAAAAGCCACAGGCTTATTCTCCGGGAGGTTTTAGATGGTGGCAGTCCTTAGCTACGGATTTCGGGGAAATCAAATATAAAGATTGCTTTATATGTCGAGTCAATATGCTGCGTTTTAAGCAAGCTGACGCTTTGACTTGTTGTTAACCTTGGAAATGCGGCTGCTGAACATCCCCTGCTTGACTCGGCCACGCAGGTCCAGGATGAAGCTGCAAAACTCATTCTCTCTAGCTAAAGGAAATTTCTCATGAGCATCTCTGTTGGCGACAAAATCCCTGACGTCAAATTGGTTAAAGCAACCGCTGGGGGCCCTCAGCCCGTTCAGTCGGCGGAATATTTCGCAGGACGCCGCGTTGCATTATTCTCCGTACCCGGTGCCTTCACGCCAACATGCTCGGCACGCCACCTTCCCGGCTTCGTCGAAAAGGCAGGCGAGCTTGCCGCCAAAGGCATTGACGAAATCGTTTGCACCGCCGTCAACGATGCCTTCGTTTTGGGCGCGTGGAACAAGACAGGTGGTTCGGATGCCATCACGATGCTGGCCGATGGTAATGGCGATTTCGCTGCTGCGCTTGGACTGGAGATGGACGGCAGCGCATTTGGCATGGGCAAGCGCGGGCAACGTTTCTCGCTGGTCGTCAACGATGGCGTGGTTGAGCACGTCAATGTCGAAGCGCCTGGCGATTTCAACGTGAGTTCGGCAGAATATATGCTCGGACAGCTCTAATACATTGCTAATTCTGTAGAAGCTGCATGTAAAAGGGAGGGGTTACCCTCCCTTTTTTGTTGCCAAATTCATAAAATTCGGTGAAGCGTGATTATGCTTAGTAATCACGCGCAAAACATCATTAATCAACTCGTTATCGAATATGAATCTTCGGTTAAAAGGCTACAATCCGCGCTTGCAGCTTATTTGAAGGACCGAATTCCTCCAGACGCAAACCAGCGTGCAAGCAATGACTTCTGCTATCCCGAACTCGTCATTACATATGCCGGCAAGACGCGCGAAACCAAATCAAACCTCGCTTTTGGTAAGCTGGAGAAAGTCGGCACGTATCGGACCACCTTCACTAAGCCCGATCTTTTTGCCGATTATATTGGCGAGCAACTCGATCTTTTGCATGAGCAATATGAACTCGAGATTTCGGTTGGCCGCAGTCGGCAAGAAATCCCCTTTCCTTATGTCCTCGATGGTTCAGCTGAACTGGAACTTGGGACCGTCAGTCCGAACGAATTAGCGCGTCATTTCCCAACGACAGAATTGGCTGACATTGGTGATGAAATCGCCGACGGATTGTTGCGCGTAAAAGGCAACAGCGGCGCACCACTCGCTTTATTTGATGGTCTCCGCACCGATTTTTCATTGGCTCGCTTGCGTCACTACACGGGCGCACCTGCCGAACATGTGCAGCATTACATCCTGTTCACCAACTATCACCGTTATGTTGATGAATTTGTCAGCTGGGCATGCAAGCAGGTCGGTAACGGCCGCTATACCGCATTGTCTGGTGCCGGTGGCCTGTATGTGGATCAGCCAACCGACAATGCAGCGCAGCTCGTTGCCGACAGCACATGGCGTCGGCACCAGATGCCGGCTTATCATCTCATCGCGCCAGACCGTTCGGGCATCACCTTGGTGAATATTGGTGTCGGTCCGTCCAACGCAAAAACGATTTGCGACCATCTCGCAGTGCTTCGGCCTGAGGCTTGGTTGATGATTGGCCATTGCGGCGGCCTTCGGGAGAGTCAGCGGATTGGAGACTATGTCCTCGCCCATGCCTATTTGCGCGACGACCATATCTTAGACGATGTCCTGCCTCCTGAAATCCCCATCCCCCCCATCGCCGAAGTGCAGCAAGCCTTAGCAAGCGCAGCAGAAGATGTTTCAGGCACCAGTGGCGCGGACCTCAAAAGGCGGATGCGCACTGGTACCGTTGTCACTACTGATGATCGCAATTGGGAACTGCGTTATTCCGCGTCGGCGTTGCGTTTCTCTCAAAGCCGCGCCATCGCCATTGATATGGAGTCCGCAACAATAGCGGCGCAAGGCTATCGTTTCCGCGTACCCTATGGCACATTATTATGTGTTTCGGACAAGCCGCTGCACGGCGAGATTAAATTGCCGGGTCAAGCTAACCGTTTTTATGAAGAGGCGATTGCTGCACATTTACAGATCGGCATTCAAACATGTGAGTTGCTTCGTGAGGCTGGAAATAGCTTACACAGCCGCAAGTTACGTGCATTCAACGAACCACCATTCCGATAAAGACGCAGGAACGAACCCACGCCGCACGATTATCGTCATTGCATTACAACCCAAGGAGGAACTGCCCATGCCGACCAACCCCGAAAACACCAATATTTTCAACAAGCTGTTGAACACATTTCGTAATTTGACCGATACCCTTTCCGGTAAAGCGCGTTCGGCGGCCGAGACAGCGTCGACCACCGCCAAGTCAGCTGTAGATTCCGCTTCTAATGCCGCCGCTACCGCAGGCACGGTCATTAAGGAAAATCCCGGTAAATCGGCCGCCGTGGCTGGCGCAGTTATCGCAACTGCGGCCGCAGCCGTAGCCGGTAAAAAAGTGTACAAGCGCAAAACCGCGAGCAGCGCAAAACCGGCGGCGAAGAAGCCTGCTGCTCCAAAACCGGCTGCAAAAAAGCCTGCTGCGAAGAAGCCAGCGGCAAAGCCTGCCGCTGCTGCAAAGAAGCCTGCCGTAAAGAAGCCTGTCGCGAAGAAGCCTGCTGCAAAGCCTGCCGCTGCTGCCAAGCCAGCCGTGAAGAAGACGGCTGCCGCCAAATCGGCCGCAAAACCGACCAACTAACGGACACAATACAAATGGCCCCGCCTGTGCGGCGGGGCTATATTTAGCTACCAGCCTTTTTTCACGCCCTTATTCTGCGTCTTGAGCCATTTCATCAACGGCGCAAAATATTCAAGCATCGGCTTGCCTGACATTTCGCGCGTGCCGGTAAAGGCCTGCAGCGCATCTGGCCAAGGTTTCGACGCACCCATTTCGAGCATCGTGTTCAGCCGTTTTCCAACATCCTTGTTGCCGTAGAACGAACAACGGTGCAGCGGCCCTTTCCATCCCGAAATATCGCAAGCGGCTTTGTAGAATTGGAACTGCAAAATGCGGGCGAGGAAATAGCGCGTATATGGCGTGTTTCCGGGGATATGATATTTGGCGCCCGCATCAAAACGGTCGGCCGGACGTTCCACTGGTGGAACGATGCCCTGATATTGCAGGCGCAAATCGGTCCAGCCTTTGTTGTAATTTGCAGGCGTGATTGATCCGTTGAACACGCCCCAACGCCATTTATCGATGAGTAGGCCAAATGGCAGAAACGCAACCTTATCCATGGCTTGACGCAACAACAGGCCGTTATCTTTGTCTGCGCCGGGGACCTTGGCAGAATCCAGCAAGCCAATCTGAACAAGATAATTTGGTGTAATCGACAAAGCGATGGCATCGCCAATCGCCTCATGAAAACCATCATTGGCACCATTTAGATATAGATAAGGCTGCTTGTTATATGCGCGCTGATAATAATTATGCCCAAGCTCATGGTGGATCGTGACAAAATCGGTGGTGTTGACCTTGATGCACATTTTGATGCGCAGATCATCGACATTATCCACATTCCAAGCCGAAGCGTGGCAGACGACTTCGCGATCGGCAGGCTTGATGAACTGCGCGCGGTCCCAGAAGGTTTTTGGCAGCGGGGCGAAACCAAGCGATGAGAAAAAGCCTTCGCCAATCTTCACCATATCTTTTTCGGCTTTGCCGCGATTGGCGCTGAAATCCGTCAATTCGGTTTGTTTATACCCCTTGGCCATCAGCAATTCGCCAATGTCATACCCAATGTCGCCCGCGCCGGCAGGCGCGACCAGATCATAGATATTTCCCCATTCCTGCGCCCACATATTGCCAAGCAAATCCGCACGAATTGGTCCGGTTTTGGACTGGACAGCATCACCATATTTTTTGTTCAGCTGCGTACGAACATAAGTGTGCAACTCGTCATAGAGTGGCTTTACCTCAAACCATAATTTGTCAGTCAGCTTGGCAAAATCATCGGCTGGCATGTCATAGCCAGATCGCCACATGGCGCCGACGTCGGTATAGCCAAGTTCGGCGGCGCCTTGATTGGCGATCTCGACCATGCGCGTGTAATCCGGCCCCATCGGCGCGCCAACATTATCATGCCAGCTTACCCACATCTCCTTCAGCTCTTCAGGATTACGGTTCGCCCCCATTTCGGCTTCAATATCCGAACCGTTGATTTCCTTGCCACGCAAAGTGCCACGGCCCTTGCCATAAGCGGATTGCAACTTGGTTGAAATGGTCGCGAGCTCCGCTGCTGCACCCGACGTCGTCGGCGCGGGCAACACGATGCTACCGCGCAGAATATCCAGCTTGCGCTTTGTGTCATAGGACAAGCCTGGAAGCGCCTGATATCTGGCGGCCTCAAGCGCGTAACCAACTGCCTTCTCCGTGCCGATTTCGCCGTAACGCGCGGCGACAGCATCGGTGTCATCGGTCAGGTAGGTGGAATTAATCCAGGCGACACGACCACCTTCGATAGAGAAGTCAAAAAGGTCCTTCTCGGCACGGGCGACAAACGCATCGGCATCAGATACCGTCGGTGCAGCTGCTGTCGCCGCCGCATCCTGCGCCATGGCGATACCGGGAACGGAAAGCGTAGCACATGCCAGAGCGGCAATGGATACAAGATTTTTCATATTAAGGTCCTGACAGATAGGGTGGCAATAAGGTGAAACTTACGGGCTTTCGCGTCAAGCCGCACGGCTTTTCCAGCTTCGAATGGCTAAGCCGACCAGCACACCGAAGAATGTCATCAAAAACAAAATCATTTTGATGGGCCGCACCGTCGCAGCCACACCGGAAAGCATATCATCTCCGCCGTTCACGGCCGCCTGAATGAGCTGACTAATGGTCTCCGCATAATCGGTGATCGCAAAACCGACCGCTGCTACGATGATGACCTTACCAAGCCGCGCGAGCATGGCGTGCGACGATGCAGCAAATATTCGCCCACCGGCAAAAGCGCCCCATGCATAAACCGCGATAAAGATGAGGTCCAATTCCATGCTGTAGATGGCAAGATCCATCACATCCGATGCTACCCAGCCAGCGTGGATGATATCAACGCGCGCCGCATTCCCCGCTGCTTGATGGTCGCTGATGCCCAAAGGCGAAGATTCTGTTACCAGCCAGACATTCATGACAATCTGCGCGGCAAGCAACAAAATGCCGAACAACCAAAAAGTCCAGAAACGTCTTTCTAAAGCAGATTCTTGCCCCATAGCTACTTTGCCTCCAAATATGTCGCCAACGCCCCTGACAGGGCATCCTCGCGCGTTAGATGATAAGTTGTGTAATCATGCACTTGTCCACCATGATCGCGCTTATGCTCTCGCACTAACTTACCACCCAATCGCTCCACTGCGGTGCGGGAGCGGAAATTCTGTGCGCCCACCTGAAACACAACAATCCGAACAAATTGGTATATATGTCCCAACATCAGCGCCTTCACCTCGCGATTGACACCTGTTCGCCAATATGCGGTCGCAAAGAACGTCCAGCCTATTTCTATTTCTGTCGTTGTTGGATCATAGCTGGCAAAGCGCGTGCTGCCGATGATTGCATCTGTCGCTTTGTCCAGTATGGCAAAGGCACCCTGCGACGCAATGGCATCTGCGAAGAAGCCGTCAAAGATTTCCCTTTTGTAACGATCACGAAACGGATGCATCGCCCAAATTTCAGGGTCAGATGCCACGGCATAAAGCGCGTCAGCATCCGTCGCCAATAATGGCCGCAGCATGACCTGCGCGCCAATCAATACCGGTTGAATGTCGAAAGGGGGGATTGTCACCAGCGCTCACCCGTTAGAGACGCGACAAAAGCTTGCCCAAGTTCTGCCTTAGTAACCGCGCTCATATGGTTGCCCGGCACCGTGAACAGCTTCCCATGCTGCAAAAGCGCCGCGAGGTCCGCTGCGGAGCCATTATCATCATCTTGTTCACCGCATATAACGGCAACAGGCAGGGTCCAGCTGGCAATCTCAGCGGCATTTGTATCGACAAACGTATCGAGAATGCAGCGCAGTGCGGCGGGATCACCACCAGTGGTTTTCAGGAAAGCCTCGGCCATCCAAGCCGCCGAGCCCTTTTCATGTTGCCCCAAATTGTCAAACACATGGCGGAAATGGGACCCACGATTTCCAGTTTGGGTCAAGCCTTCCAGTCCCATGCCTGAGATGACGGCCCTCCCCGGCGCTGCGCCACGCGCCAGCATCCGAGATACCGTCCGCCCGCCGAGAGAATAACCGCCGAGATCGTATTCGGTAACACCCAAATGCGCCAGCAAAGCGAACTGGTCATCGGCCAAAATATCGCGTGGATAATGCGCCAGGTCATGGGGTTTGGCGCTCAAGCCATGCGCGCGCAGATCTGGCATGATCACGCGGTAACCGGCATTTGCCAAAGCCGCAGCGTGACCGTATTTGATCCAGTTGGTGTCCGCTTCGGACATAAACCCGTGGATCAGCAACAAAGGTCGCCCCTGCCCCGTTTCGCGCCACGCAATCTCGACGCCGTCAATGGCTTGAAAACTGTTGGATGTAATCATAAATCTCGCCCGATATTCAGCGCCCCACGCCCCAGGCTAACGGGCAGCCAAGCCTTTTTGCTCCATGCGCCACAGCGCCATATCGATACGGTCCTGCCCGAAAAATGGTTCGCCGTCGAAAACAAGCGTTGGCACGCCCCAATGCCCCGCGGCTTCTAACGCTGCTTGATTGGCCGCGATTTCAGCATCCAGAGCCTCTGCATCGCTGATAGCTTCGGCATCCAGCTCAGCCAAATCCAATCCCGCGCGCGAAGCTGCACCGGCGAGATGGTCGCCCTCATGCCAATTCTCTGCTCCGCCCCAAATGAGCCGCGAAACTTCGTCACAAAAGGCTAGGCTTTTACCGCGCCGCGCCGCGGCTTGGCCCAATCGGGTCAGGCGAAAAATATAGGGCTGCTCTGCGGCAATCTTGCGGGTGCGCACATCCTGCACAATCGGGTCGGGTCTCGGTGGACCGAACGGAATATCGTGAAACTGCGCCACACGGAACATGTCGGTGAAGGTATAGCGCAACCAATTGGGGTGGCTGCGTTCGAAAAAGTCAGGTTCGCGGATGGCGAGCGGATAGACCGGACGCAGATTAATCGTCAGGTCAAATTGTTCCGTAAGCGCACTATATCGCCGGGTGGCAAGATAGCTATACGGGCTGCGAAACGACCAAAAAACATCGGCTTGCAACCCCATATTCTTATCCCTTTTTCAAATGCCGCCGTCCAAGCAGTTCGGCAATTTGCACCGCATTCAGCGCTGCTCCCTTCCGCAAGTTATCGGAGACGCACCAGAAGGCAAGACCATTGTCGACGGTCGGGTCTTCGCGCACGCGGCTGACATAAGTGGCATCGTCGCCCGCAGCCTCGACCGGTGTCGTGTAACCGCCGTCCTCACGCTTATCGATCAGCATGATGCCAGGGGCCTCACGCAAGATATTCTGCGCGGTTTCTGCCGACATTTCACGCGCATATTCGATATTCACGGCTTCGCTGTGGCCAACAAAGACAGGCACGCGGACGCAGGTCGCCGTCAGCTTGATTTTCGGGTCAAGGATCTTCTTGACCTCAACCATCATTTTCCACTCTTCCTTGGTATAGCCATCGTCGAGAAAGCTATCGATGTGCGGAATGACGTTGAAGGCAATTTGCTTCGTGAACTTCTTGGCATCGGCGCTATCGCCGACAAAAATGTTGCGGCTCTGTTCGAACAATTCGTCCATGCCCTCTTTGCCCGCGCCCGACACTGACTGGTAGGTTGATACGACAACACGGGTGATCTGGGCATAATCGTGAAGCGGTTTCAACGCGACCACCAATTGCGCGGTTGAGCAGTTGGGGTTGGCGATGATGTTCTTGCGCTTATACGTATCGATTGCGTCAGGGTTGACCTCAGGCACGATCAACGGAACATCCGGATCCATGCGGAAAAGCGAACTGTTATCGATCACTACGCAGCCAGCCGCAGCGGCAATCGGGGCGTATTTCATGGTTGCTTCGGAACCGATGGCAAAAATTGCCATATCCCAGCCCGTCCAATCGAAATTCTCGATATTCTGGATCTTCAGCATCTTGTCGGTATCGCCATATTCGATTTCGATACCTTGGCTGCGCGATGATGCCAGCACGGCGACTTCATCAGCGGGAAACGCGCGTTCGGCCAGAATGTTGACGACTTCGCGGCCCACTTTGCCCGTCGCACCAGCGACTACGATACGATAACCCATGTTAACTTCCTTATATGGCAATAAAAAAGCCGGGCTCTTTATGGGAGCCCGGCTTTTTGTGTTCGGTTAGAAACGCAACGCGGCTCCTGCCTTATTCGGCAGCCTCGGTGGTTTTAATTGTTCGTGGATCACGGCGTTCGGCAATACGTGCCTTCTTACCGGTCAAACCACGCAGATAGTAAAGCTTCGCACGACGCACGACGCCCTTACGGACGACTTCGATGCTGTCGATATTGGGGCTATACAGCGGGAATACGCGCTCAACGCCTTCAC
>CAIPUN010000050.1 GCA_903868245.1 uncultured Sphingomonadales bacterium
GAAAGTCCGGGTCTGCAAACGCACCGGTGGGAATGGCGGAAAGCTGACCGCAGCGACTGGTGACGGCGTGAGGGTTTGAATTCATGTGAAACAATTTACCAAAATTTACGTCACCCTGAACTTGTTTCAGGGTCCATTTTGAGGCGCCAGACTTACGGGCGCGAGCAGTTTGAGCAGAGAGCAAACTCACCGCGAAGCCCTTTTCAGCGCCAGCCGGACGAGCGCGTCCAATGTCGCATCGGGCCCGAGTTCTTCGACGGCTTGCGCCACGGCAGTGCCTGCTTCGCCGGGTTTGAAGCCAAGGTTCGCAAGCGCGGACATGGCGTCTTGCGCGTGGTTGCCATTTGCGGCTCCGATGGCCATCAATTTCGCGCCGCCGCTTATGCCGGCGAGCGCGCCGACCTTGTCCTTCAATTCATTGACGATGCGGCTGGCGAGCTTTGGTCCGACACCATTGGCGCGCGCAACCATTGCCGCGTCGCCGCTGCCGATAGCCAGCGCGAGGTCGGCAGGTTCGATCGCCGACAATATGGCGAGACCAACCTTGCCGCCCACGCCTTGCACACCCGTCAGCAGGCGGAACCAGTCGCGTTCTTCGCGGGTGGCAAAGCCGATGAGGCGCATGTCGTTTTCTGACACCTGCATTTCTGTGAAGACGGTGGCGAAATCATCGGTCTTGCCCAAGGCCGATAGCGTCCGCGCGCTGGCCTGCACCAGATAACCGACGCCGTTGACGTCAATCACCAGATGGTCAACGCCCGTTTCATCAATCCGGCCATACAGCTTTGCAATCATGTCTGTGGGTTAGCTGTTCGATTTCAAATCGGCAAGCAAAAGAGAACATCGCGTGAACAGGAGGGTGTTTTTCCCGAGATGAACCGATCAAAGCCGGACATGATGCGCATGGGTGATGGCGACTGCCAACGCATCGGCCGCATCGGGCCCTGCGAGTTTTACGCCCGGCAACAGGATACTCAGCATTGCTTGCACCTGCTCTTTTTCTGCTTTGCCGGTGCCAACAACGGATTTTTTCACAAGCCGTGCGGCATATTCGGTCACGGGCGTGCGGTTGCGCGCCGCCCCCAGCAGCACCACGCCGCGCGCTTGGCCAAGCTTCAGCGTCGATTGCGGGTTTTTATTAACGAACACCTCTTCAACGGCCGCGAAATCGGGACGGAAATGATCGAGTACCGCGCTCAATTTTTCGTCCAAAAGCACGAGACGGTTCGCCAAAGGCAGCTTGGCGTCGGTCACGATTTCGCCATTGTCGATATGAGAAAGGCGATTGCCTTCCTTGCGGATAACGCCCCAGCCGGTGGTCCCCAGGCCGGGGTCAAGCCCAAGGATGATCATCCCAGCTTCGCCATCACCTCATCGGACACGTCATAATTGCCCCAGACGGTCTGGACGTCGTCATCGTCTTCCAACGCGTCGATCATCTTGAGCAAGGTTGCCGCATTGGCCTCGTCCACTTCGACTAAAAGCTGTGGTTTCCATGCAAGTTTGGCGCTTTCGGCCTCTCCAAGCGCGGCTTCAAGCGCCTTGGCGACTTCGTGCAAAGCATCCATGCTGGTCCAGATGCTGTGTTCGTCTTCGCTCGACTCAACATCCTCGGCGCCTGCTTCCAATGCCGCTTCAAAGACGCTGTCGGCATCGCCAGCGCTCGCGGGATAGGTGATCAGGCCCATGCGGTCGAACCCGTGGCTCACCGCGCCGGACGCGCCGAGATTGCCGCCATTTTTGCTAAACGCGGTGCGCACATTGGTCGCGGTGCGGTTGCGGTTGTCGGTCAATGCCTCAACGATGATGGCAACGCCGCCGGGGCCATAGCCTTCATAGCGCATTTCATCATAGCTTTCAGCGTCCCCGCCCGACGCCTTATCAATGGCGCGTTGGATATTGTCCTTAGGCATCGATTGTGCCTTCGCCGCGTTCACCGCGAGGCGCAGGCGTGGGTTCATATCGGGATCGGGCATGCCCATCTTCGCCGCCACAGTAATTTCGCGCGATAGCTTAGAAAATTGCGCGGAACGTTTCTTGTCCTGCGCACCTTTGCGATGCTGAATGTTCTTGAATTTGCTATGGCCTGCCATGGCTCTACTCTTCTCTGGCTAAAGGATATGAAGCAGCGCCCTTACATCAGGCACGCGCCATTGGGCAAGCCATCAGCTTCAGCTTAGCTTTACGGCAGCCCCCGTCGCTGTGACCACCAGCATGTCCCGTTCCTTTCGTCAAGGTAGTCATGCTAATATCCCCGGAAGACGCAGGCATGCTCTGCACAACTTTTTGCAGTGTACTGAGCGTTGCTGTCTACACCTTGTTTCAGTATCGGGCACCAGCCAAGCACCGTTCGAGCGTCACTGAAGCGGGAAACGCATGTTGCACTTCCCGTCCATTCCTGATTGAAAGTGTCGAGGGAGGTTCGCATCAGTATGAGTGACAATCTTGGACAGACATTTTGTGGCGTTCTTGGCTATGATGCCCTCGAAGCGATGAACAAAATGGATGCGAATGACTGCCAATCAACGCGCCGTGATTTTGTTCGTGCCGCTTTTGCAGCCATCGAAGGTTGGCTGTGGAACTACAAGCAAGAGGTACAGTCTACAATCGGCGCTGTTAGGGAATTCTCGGCTTTGGAAGACGCTGCACTTTCAGAAACAAGCTATTTGATTAGTGATACTGGTAAATTGCGCACGCAAATACGCTTCACGCCCATGGCGACACTGTTCCGTTTCGTCACCCGCATTGCCGAGCAGGAATATGGCGCGCGACTGGTCGATTTTGATGCGCCCGACTGGAAAAATTTCAAAGACGCGATTGCCATTAGAAATCGCATAACGCACCCCAAAAGTATTCCGGACTTAACATTATCCGAACACGACATTACCGCAGTGAAAAACGCCCTTTTATGGCTTGTTGAAATTGTTGTCACGGCAATGGAAAAGTTGAAGCTTATGCTGGAGGATCACCTCGCGTCCTTCCGCGAAGTGACTGATGCGCTCATCGCAGGCGACACCAACATCCTGCGCCTTTATAAAACTGCGCTGGAAGGTGCCGAGACATAGAGCCTCGAGCCAACAATCACTCTAAACCGAGTGCCGATTTGTACACGTCGAGCAACGCTTCCATTTCTGCGCGGTCATGTGGCTCCATTTTACGAAGCTTAAGGATTTGGCGCATTATTTTCGTATCATACCCTTGGCTTTTAGCCTCTGAAAACACATCTCGTATATCATCAGAGATACCTTTTTTTTCTTCATCCAAGCGCTCAATGCGCTCCATAAACAGACGTAGTTGATCGTTAGATACGGCTGTTTCAGCCATGATATTTCCCCTATGTGTTGGTCGGTGCCTGTGCACCCGAATCAAGTTGTCAGCGCCTTAATGCGAAGGGGCGTTTTTCGCCACGCTTTCCTGCATCCGTTGTAATTGCGCGGGCGTCGCTTCACTTTGATACTTAGCTTTCCACTCTGCGGCGGGCATGCCGTGGATGATTTCGCGGGCTTCGTCTTTCGTCAACTGCCCGTCTGCTTCCACCACCCAATCGGCGAGGCAATTACGGCAAAAGCCGGCGAGGCCCATGAGGTCAATATTCTGCGCATCATGCCGGTGCTGCAAATGCGCGACGAGGCGGCGAAATGCGGCGGCGGCGGCGGCGTCTGAAATTTGTCTGTCCTGTTGCATAGCT
Source organism: uncultured Sphingomonadales bacterium (assembly GCA_903868245.1). Taxonomy (GTDB): domain Bacteria; phylum Pseudomonadota; class Alphaproteobacteria; order Sphingomonadales; family Sphingomonadaceae; genus Sphingorhabdus_B. The sequence continues at coordinate 3,689 of CAIPUN010000050.1, forward strand.
ATGCGCCCTTTTCGTTCCTGACTTGCCGCGTTATGGGGCGTTTGACGTTTAAAATCCATATCGCGGAGCCAATTCCATGCAATATCATAAACCCCGCATGCGCAAGGTCCGCATATTAGCCACCTTGGGCCCCGCGAGCGATACGCCCGAAATGATCGAAAAATTGTTTCGGGCAGGCGCGGATGCTTTCCGCATCAACATGAGCCATGGCGATCAGGCCGACAAGGCGCAGTTGATTACCAATATCCGCGCGCTGGAGAAATCCTATAACCGGCCAACGACGATCTTGGTTGATCTGCAGGGCCCAAAATTACGGGTTGGAACCTTTGCCGATGAAAAGGTTGAATTACAGACCGGTGATCATTTTCGCCTCGATACTGACACGATGCCGGGCGATGCGCATCGTGTTCATTTGCCGCATCCAGAAATCTTTGCTGCGTTGGAGGTTGGCGCACGTCTCTTGCTCGACGATGGCAAGCTCGTCTTGCGCGTGACCGAGGTCGGCGCAGAACACATCAACACCAAAGTTGAAGTTGGCGGGATGCTATCGAACCGCAAGGGGTTGAATGTTCCTGACGTTGTGGTGCCGATCGCGGCGTTGACTCAGAAGGACCGTTCGGACCTTGCCTTTGCGTTGGAACAAGGCGTCGACTGGATCGCGATGTCCTTTGTCCAACGGCCCGAGGATGTGGCCGAGGGCAAGAAGCTCATCGGCAACAAGGCCGCTTTGTTGGCCAAGATCGAAAAGCCTGCAGCCATCGGACGGTTGGAGGAAATCCTTGAGCTGGCCGACGGCGTTATGGTTGCGCGTGGCGATTTGGGCGTGGAATTACCACCCGAGCAAGTGCCACCGCTGCAAAAGAAAATTGTGTCCACTGCGCGCCGCATGGGCAAGCCTGTCGTGGTGGCAACGCAAATGTTGGAATCGATGATCGTTTCGCCCTCACCGACGCGGGCGGAGGTGTCGGATGTGGCAACCGCCATTTACGATGGCGCGGATGCCGTGATGTTATCGGCGGAAACGGCGGCCGGTGCTTGGCCGATTGAGGCGGTGTCGATCATGGACCGCATTGCGCAACAGGTCGAGGGCGACCCCGATTTCTTCAAACGCATCCATTTCACCGAAACCCCCGCAGACGGCACGACCGCCGATGCCTTAGCCGAAGCCAGTGGGCGTATAGTCGATACTGTGGAAACCAGCGCCATCGTTTGCTTCACATCGTCAGGGTCTACTGCGCGCCGCATTTCGCGTGAACGTCCTGCTGTGCCGTTGTTGGTACTCACCGCAAGTCAGATAACCGCGCGCCGCTTAGGGCTATTATGGGGCGCATTTGCCGTCCGTACGAAGGACATTGGCTCGTTCGAAGAAATGGTCGCCAAGGGCAAGCGGATGGCGCTGCGTTACCATCTGGGCGTTGCCGGTGGCCGGATTATCATCATGGCAGGCGTGCCATTTGGAACGCCTGGGTCAACCAATGTGCTGCACATCGTCCGCCTGACGGGTGACGAGTTGAAGGGGCATTAGGGTCAGGACCTAAGCGCCAGCGGCGCGATCAGGGCAGAAGCAGGCTGCTGTCGCCATAGCTGTAGAAACGATATTCATGGGCGATGGCATGCGCATAAGCCGCTTGCATTGTCTCGCGCCCCATTAAGGCGCTGACCAGCATGAACAAAGTCGATTTGGGTAGATGGAAATTGGTCATCAGGCCGCCAATCGCTTTGAACCGATAACCGGGCGTAATGAAGATATCGGTGTCGCCTTCAAACGGATGAACCACGCCATGGTCGTCCGCCGCGCTTTCAACAAGGCGTAGCGACGTTGTGCCGACCGCGATCAACCGCCCGCCTGCCTTACATATGCTATTAAGGCGCTGCGCGGTTGCGGCGTCGATGCTGCCCCATTCGCTGTGCATACGGTGTTCGGTGGTGTCATCGGCCTTCACCGGCAGGAATGTGCCCGCACCGACATGCAGCGTCAGCGTCGCCGTTTCTATGCCTGCGGCGTGCACCGCCTCCATCAATTCTGGTGTAAAGTGCAACGATGCGGTTGGCGCCGCCACCGCGCCATCCTTCTGCGCGAACATCGTTTGATAATCCTGCGCATCGCGTTCGTCGGTTGGCCGCTTGCCCGCGATATAGGGCGGCAGGGGCATGGTCCCTGCGCGGTGCAGCAGCACTTCAACGGGCTCTTCCCCTTCGAAAAACAAAGTGAAGCTGCCGTCGTCATGGCGTTCTTCGGATATGGCCGTGACGCCTGCGCCAAAATCAATCACATCGCCGGGGTGCAGGCGTTTGGCGTTGCGGATAAAGGCTTGCCACCGGCGCAGGTCGATCCGTTTGTGCAAGGTTGCGCCGATGGACGCATCGCCGCGCTTCCCCTGAAGCTGCGCCGGAATGACCCGCGTGTCATTGAAGATCAGGCAATCGCCCTTACGCAACATCTGCGGTAAGTCGCGTACCGAACGGTCCACCAGTGCCGCGTCCCCGCCAACACATAACATGCGCGCGGAATCCCGCGGTGCGACCGGACGCAACGCAATCCGCTCGGGCGGAAGCTCGAAATCAAATAGATCAACGCGCATGGGGGAGAGCTTCGCGCTTATCCAGCGTTTAACTGGTCAACGGTAATGGGTGCTTCGGCCGGGGGCGGCGCAAACGCAGGCGGCGGCACATTGTCGGCCGCGATAGACGCTTGAACGACCTTACTTGGGTTCAACGGCGGCTCGCCGCGTTCGATGGCGTCGACAAATTGCATGCCTGATGTCACGCGGCCAAAAACAGTATATTTGTTATCGAGGCTAAAACGTGGTTGGAAACAGATAAAGAATTGGCTGTTCGCGGTATCGGGATCGTTCGTCCGTGCCATCGACACCGTGCCGCGCAAATGCGGAATTCTGTTAAACTCGGCCTTGAGGTCGGGAAGCTCTGATCCACCTTGGCCTGTGCCCGTAGGATCCCCAGTTTGCGCCATGAAACCATCGATCACACGGTGAAAGATGATA
>CAIPUN010000051.1 GCA_903868245.1 uncultured Sphingomonadales bacterium
CATGGTCACAGAGACACGGCTGCGGGAGCTCATCGGCGAACCTGCCGCGCGCCTGCACACGGCCCGGTCACGTAATGATCAGGTAGCGACCGATTTTCGTCTGTGGGTACGCAACGCCACACAGGAAATCGACGCTGGCCTGCGCGCGTTCCAATTGGCGCTCGTCGCCCGCGCCGACGAACATGTGGGCAGCATCATGCCTGGCTTCACCCATTTGCAAGTGGCGCAGCCGGTGACGCTTGGTCATCATTTGATGGCTTATTATGAAATGGCAAAACGCGACCGCAGTCGCTTTGCCGATTGCCGCAGCCGCCTGAATCATTCGCCTTTGGGGGCCGCCGCTTTGGCGGGAACATCCTTCCCGATTGATCGCGCCGCCACCGCCGCTGCGCTTGGCTTTGATGGGCCTATGGGCAACAGTCTCGATGCTGTTTCCGATCGCGATTTTGCGCTGGAGTTTCTGACAGCGGCGGCCCAAACCGCATTGCATCTGTCGCGTCTGGCCGAAGAAATGATTCTTTGGGCATCGCAGCCCTTTGGCTTCATCGCTTTGCCCGATGCCTGGTCAACGGGCAGCTCCATCATGCCGCAAAAGCGCAATCCCGACGCGGCAGAACTGGTGCGAGGCCACAGCGGAAGGATCATCGGGTGCATGAACAGCCTGATGATCACTATGAAGGGTCTGCCCTTGGCTTATTCCAAGGATATGCAGGACGATAAACCCCCTGTTTTTGAGGCCTATGACCTGCTCGCTTTGTCGATTGCAGCGATGACCGGCATGGTTGCTAATGTAACGTTCAACACGGCGCGTATGCGGGAAGTTGCAGATACCGGGTTTTCCACCGCAACCGATTTGGCCGACTGGCTGGTGCGCGCATTTGCCATGCCCTTCCGAGAGGCACATCATGTGACGGGCAGCATCGTCAAGGCATGTGAAGCGCGGGGCATTGGCCTGTCGGATATAACCGCTGAAGACTTGGCCGCGATCAACCCCATGCTCGCTGGCTGTATTTTGCCCGACCTGTCGATTGATGGTTCCGTCGCCAGTCGCACCAGCGCTGGCGGCACCGCGCCTGTGCGTGTAAAAGAGGCGATAGCGCTAGCAAAAAAGGAACTTGAGGCATGACATTGCAACGCGTCCTGTTGGTGGCCAGTATCACTCTTGCGGCCACCGCGTGCGGAAAGGTTGGCGACCTTGAACCGCGCTCTGGCAATGCCTTGCCGCCAAAGGCCTATGGCCAAACGACTGACCAAAGGACGGGCGTGTTAACGACGCCATCGGCGCAGGCGCGGCCTGGGCGTAGCGATGAATTGCTGAAACGTTCGGAACGACGCGCGGATGACCCCTTTGATGTCGCACCGGGGGAGCAGCCCAAGCCCTTAAACCCCGAAGACCAAACGCCAACTGCCAAAACCGATCCTGCATAACATCCGATGAACCATTTTCACCTTATCGATGGCGTCATGCACGCCGAAAACGTGCCTTTGGCTGACATTGCGGCTGCCGTTGGCACGCCCGTCTATGTCTATTCACGGGCTACATTCGAACGCCATGCACAGGTGTTTCGTGCTGCTTTGTCAGGGCTGGATAACCCGCATTTGGCTTTTGCGGTAAAATCGAACCCAAATCTTGCCGTGTTGAAAATTCTGGCACGGCAAGGCTATGGCGCCGATGTCGTCTCAGGCGGCGAAATGGACCGCGCGCTGGCTGCTGGCATGGCGGCCGAAGATATTGTTTTTTCCGGCGTTGGTAAAACCGCCGTAGAAATGACCCGCGCCTTGAAGGTGGGTGTTGGCCAGTTCAACATTGAATCGGAAGAAGAGGGGCAGGAGCTTGCGGCACTCGCCGCTGCGCTTGGCCTATCGGCGCAGGCTGTATTGCGTATCAATCCCGATGTCGATGCTGGCACCCATGGCAAAATTTCAACGGGCAAGGCAGACAATAAATTCGGCGTCGGCATCCACCGCGCGCCGGGCATTTATGCACGGCTAAGCACTTTGCCGCACCTGCATATGCGCGGTGTCGCCCTACATATTGGCAGTCAGTTAACGAGCCTAGAGCCGCTTGAAACAGCCTTTCAAAAAGTCGGCGTCCTGCTGCAGGAATTGCGGGCTGCAGGGCATGTGGTCACGCATGTCGACTTGGGCGGCGGCCTTGGCGTGCGCTATCGTGACGGAGACAATCCGCCCGAGCCAGCCGAATATGGCGCGATGGTCGCACGCGTGACCAAGGATTGGGGCGTGCGGTTAATGTTCGAACCTGGCCGCGTTATCGCTGGCAATGCGGGTGTCTTGCTGACACGCGTCATCCGCGTCAAACCCGGTGCGGGCAATGCGCCTTTCGTTATCGTCGATGCCGCTATGAACGACCTCGCCCGCCCTGCGCTCTATGATGCATGGCATGATTTTGAAGCGGTTGTGCCCAATGGGCAAAAGATGATGGCAAATATCGTCGGCCCAGTTTGCGAAACCGGCGACACCTTTGCCATGGGCCGCGATGTTGACCCTGTTGCCGCCAATGACCTCGCCATTTTCCGGACCGCTGGCGCTTATGGTGCGACGATGGCGAGCACATATAACAGCCGTGGATTGGTGCCCGAAGTCCTCGTCGATGACGACAAATTCGCGGTCGTCGCCGAACGGATTGCGCCTGAGGCGATCTTGGCGGCGGAGCATGTGCCCGACTGGCTGAAATAGGAATTTACGTTGGATCAGCTGCCGATTTTTGTGAACCTGAAAGGCAAGAATGTCATATTGGTCGGTGAAGGCGAGATGGCAGATGCCAAAAGGCGGCTGATAGAACGCGCGGGTGGCATATGCGTGGATGCTGGACATAAGGACGCACGGATCGCTTTTGTCGCCATCGCGGACGAAGACGAAGCCTGCGCCGCCGCTGATGAATTGAAAGCGCGCGGCCTTCTGGTCAATGTCGTGGATAGGCCTGAAATATGCGATTTCACCACGCCAGCAATTGTCGACCGGACACCGGTTTTGGTGGCGGTCGGCACCGGCGGCGCATCCGCAGGCATGGCAAAGGCCATTCGCCAGCGCATTGAAACTCTGCTGCCCGAAACCTTAGGCCCGCTGGCCAATGCGATATCTGGCGCGCGCGTTGCCATACGCAAACGCTGGCCAGAGGGGCCGCAGCGCCGCCGCGCTTTGGACCAAGGATTTACCGCTGGTGGCTTGTTGGATCCATTTGGCCATCACGCCCCCGATACTGTTGAACATTGGTTAAAGGTGGCAGAAGAACCCAAAGGCGACCGCGTTATCGAAATTGCCTTATTGTCCGATAATCCCGATGACCTGACTTTGCTGACTGCGCGTTTATTGGGCGAGGCAGACCATGTTTTCCATGACGCCGATGTGCCAGCAGCTATTCTTAACCGTGCGCGCGCTGACGCCGTGCGCCATGCAAGTGCACCACCTTTGCCTGCGCCAGAGGGCCTGTCATTGTTCCTAAGGTTGCCGTCCACGCATGGATAGGGCATGAGGTTCACTTGAACAATATCAAGGTCGCCATGTCCGCTTTCCCATCGAAAATATGTTTCTACGGCTGCGGCAATATGGGCAGCGCGATGCTGCGCGGTTGGTTGGCCGCTGGCGTGTCGCCCGACAGTTTCCATGTTGTGGACCCTATCGCCGAAAACCTGCCCGCGGGCGTTGCGGTATCGCGGTCGGCGCAAGAGGTTCAGCCGGCATTCGATGTGCTCGTTCTGGGCATAAAGCCGCAGCTTTTATCATCGCTAGCGTCCGATATTGCGCCATTACTTAACCCCGGCGCGTTGGTCATTTCGATACTGGCTGGCAGTACAACGCAGACCCTGTCGAAAGCCTTTCCCACCGCACGGATCGTCCGGCTTATGCCCAATTTATCAGCTTCTATCGGCAAATCACCCCTTGGCGTGTTTGCGCCAAATGAAGCGGCATTGGCTAAAACGGACATCGCAGCTTGGCTGGCGCCATTAGGGACAGTCATCTGGATCGACGACGAAGCCCATATGGATGCGGTAACGGCGCTGGCAGGTTCGGGTCCTGCCTTCATCTACCGCGTGATTGATGCGTTGACCAAAGGCGGGGAAGCAGCAGGACTGCCGCAAGCGGTGGCGGCGCAACTTGCCCTATCGATGACTGAGGGCGCCGCGATTTTGGCCGCTGCTGCATCTGAAACGCCGGGAGAGTTGGCCGCTCGCGTGACTAGCCCAGGCGGCACAACGGCCGCAGGGCTCGCCGTGCTGGACGCCGATAGCGCTTTAGACAGATTGATGACGCAGACGCTGCGCGCGGCGCGTGACCGCGGGTCGGAATTGGCCAAGGGAGACGGGACGTGAAATTTAAAATTGCTCTCATCTTAAGCTGCGTTAGTGTTGCATCGTCGGTGTCCGCAATGGTCGCAACGCCGCCATCGACCGAACTGGCAGCCGCCAATCTTGCAAAGGCTGGGCCCATCGAAAGTTTGGATCTGTCGCAATTGGCCGATGGCATTGATGATGGCGCGCTGAATAGCGAAGCGATTACGGCAGCCTATCTGGCGCGGATTGCAGCAGTGGATGACAGTGGGCCGATGCTGAATGCGGTCATTGCCACCTTCCCCGATGCGATTGAACAGGCGCGCGCCATGGATGCGGAACTGCGTGCGGGCAAATATCGCGGGCCAATGCACGGCATTCCCGTCTTGGTGAAGGACAATGTCGAAGTGGCCGGACCCATCGCGACGACCGCGGGGTCATTGGCCTTAGCTGGCAATATCACCAATCGCGATGCACCTTTGATTGTGCGGCTGCGCGCGGCGGGCGCGGTCATTCTTGGTAAAACCAATTTGAGCGAATGGGCCAATATACGGTCGGATAACTCCACCAGCGGATGGAGCGCTTTAGGCGGCCTCACCAAAAATCCGTACGCGCTTGACCGAAACAGCTGCGGTTCGTCCAGCGGCAGTGGTTCCGCAACGGCTGCGGGCCTTGCGGCGGGCAGTATTGGTACGGAAACCGATGGGTCGATCACCTGCCCCGCTGGCGTTAACGGCGTGGTCGGGTTCAAACCCACCGTCGGTCTGGTCTCGCGCCGTTTTGTTGTGCCGATCAGCCACAGTCAGGATACCGCTGGGCCAATGACTCGTTCGGTCCGCGATGCCGCCATCATGCTCACGGCTATGGCGGGTACAGACCCGCAGGACGCCGCCACCGCAGATGCGGACAAATGGCGCGGCGATTACAGCAGCGGCCTTTCCATTGAGGGCCTGAAAGGGATGCGCATTGGCGTCATGCGTGCACCCAATGTCGACGCGGCCTTATTCGACGCCGCCATTGCCACATTGAAGGGTGGCGGCGCGGAAATCATCCCGCTC
>CAIPUN010000052.1 GCA_903868245.1 uncultured Sphingomonadales bacterium
GTAAGGACTTAACGAAATCAAGGCGCAAAAAAACCGCCCGCGAATCAGATTCGGAGCGGCATTTTGCCTGTTCTAACTGCCCGCATCGCGCAGGCAGGAGCAAATTAACCCTGGCGCGCCTTGAAGCGTGGTTGGGTCTTGTTGATGACATAAGTGCGGCCACGGCGACGAATCACGCGGTTATCGCGATGGCGGCCCTTGAGCGACTTCAGAGAATTAACGACTTTCATCGGATTTACCCGTCTATTAAATGCATAAAGCTTGAATTGAAGGCGCGCTCCTATGGGTCGGGCTGCGGAAAGTCAAGCGCGATTGGCGCATCTATGCGGATTCAGCCTCCATACATCACTTGATATGGTAAAGGACGGGCCTAAGGATAACTGCATGATGAAATTTGCCCGAATTTTGACGCTTTTGACACTTTCTGTGTTGACCGCTTGCGTCGTGCCAACGGGACCTGTTGAGGTAACGCGCTTCAACCGCGCGGCTGAAGGCGTCCCCTATGGCAAGGGAAGTTTTGCAGTCGCGCTTGTGGGCGAATCGGCTTCGGACCGGTCTCTTTCTGGGTCGCCGTATTTGGCCGCTGTTGCGCGCGAAATGCAGCGTATCGGCTATCGGGATAACACCGGAAATTCCGACGTGATCGCCGAAGTGCGTTTTGGCGCAACCTTGGTTCGTCTTGACCGCCGCGCGCCTGTGTCGGTTGGCGTGGGCGGGTCGACGGGTAGCTATGGTTCGGGCGTTGGTGTTAGCTTTGGTTTCAATTTGGGCAATGGTACAGCAGCGCAGTTACAATCCAGCTTGGCCGTCCGAATCGTCCGGCGCAGCGACCAGGTGGTGATTTGGGAAGGCACGGCTGTGCAATTTGCCAAAGCTGGTTCACCCGCCGCGCAGCCGGGTATCGCGGCATCAAAATTGGCAGAAGCCTTGTTTAAGGACTTCCCCGGCGTATCTGGTGAGACTATCCGCGTGCCATAAACTTCATTGCGAGAGCGAACCCAAAATGCCGATTACTGACATTAACGCCGCGTTCGATAGCGGCAACATCATAGTTCATGCCGTCGATGGCCATGTTGCGACACTAGGTATCCGTAAGGACAAGGATTCGGAATTCGCGCAATGGTTCCACTTCCGCGTGGCATGTGCCGCAGGCGAAGAGCTTGAGTTGCGGATTACAGGACTTGAAGGCAGCGCCTATCCCGGTGGCTGGCCCGATTATCGCGCGTGCGTGTCCGAAGACCGCGATTATTGGGGACGCGCCGATACGACTTATGACAAAGGTAAGGACGGCGGGACGTTGACCATCCGCTACACCCCTGCAAGCAATCTTGCATGGTTTGCCTATTTCGCGCCTTATAGCATGGAACGGCATCATGACCTCATTGCCGAAACTGCATCGCTTGAGGGCGTAAGCTATCGCTGCCTCGGCCACAGTATTGAAGGGCAGTCGATTGATTGCCTCGAAATAGGCCATGGCGACACGCAGGTCTGGCTATATGCGCGGCAACATCCCGGTGAGACTCAGGCGGAATATTGGATGGAAGGTGCCATCGATATGCTTACCGACCTCAGCGACCCGCATACGCGCATGCTGCTTGAAAATTGCCGCTTTCACATTGTGCCCAATTGCAATCCGGATGGAAGTTGCCGCGGGCATTTGCGGACCAATTATCTAGGCGTCAACCTGAACCGCGAATGGGCCGAACCCTCCGCAGAGCGCAGCCCCGAGGTGTTGGCCATTCGTAACGCAATGGATGAATCCGGCGTGCATTGGGCCATTGATGTGCATGGCGACGAAGCCATTCCCGCAGCGTTTATGGCGGGTTTTGAAGGCATCCCTTCATGGACCGATGATCAGGGTGATCGGTATAACGCCTTCATCAACCGTCTTTCGGCGCGCACACCCGATTTCCAGACAGAGCTAGGTTATACTAAGGCTGGTCCCGGAAAAGCCAATCTGTCGATGTCGACGAACCAATTGGCAGAACGATTTGGCCCCTCGCACCAATGCGTCTCCATGACGTTGGAAATGCCCTATAAAGACACCGTCCACGGCAACGATCCCGACCAAGGCTGGTCCCCAGAGCGTTGCCGCTTACTCGCCCGCGAATGCCTCGCGACCTTGGCAGAGATGGTTTAAACACTACTGCATCACCGGCTTCGCGCAAAATCGCATCGCTGATTTCATAACCTTGGCGATATAACCAATTTGCGTTAGGGCGCCGGCAAATAATTTAGGAAAGCAAATATGCCGAAACTTATCCTCATCCGTCACGGCCAATCGCAGTGGAACCTTGAAAACCGCTTCACCGGATGGTGGGATGTCGATGTCACCGAAAAAGGCGCGGCTGAGGCGTGGGCAGCGGGCGTGTTGATGAAGGAAAAGGGCATTGCGCCCGACACCGCCTTTACCAGCGTGCAGACGCGGGCAATCAAGACGCTCAATCTGGCGCTGGAAGCGATGGGGCGTTTGTGGGTTCCGGTGACCAAGAATTGGCAATTGAACGAACGGCATTATGGAGGGCTAACGGGTCTGGATAAGGCAGAGACAGCTGCTAAGCATGGCGAAGATCAGGTGAAGATCTGGCGCCGCAGTTTCGACATTCCGCCGCCACCGCTTGCGGCAGGGTCGCCATATGACCTTTCATCTGATCCGCGTTATGCCGGCATTGATATTCCGGCGTCTGAAAGCCTGAAAGACACAATTAATCGCGTTTTGCCATATTGGGAAAGTGCGATTGTGCCGGAGTTACAGGCCGGAAAAACCGTTTTGATTTCGGCGCATGGCAATAGCCTGCGCGCACTCGTCAAACATCTGTCGGGAATCTCTGATGCCGATATTAACGGCTTGGAAATCCCCACGGGTCAGCCAATCATATATGAATTGGATAACCATCTGAACGGCGAATATTATTATCTTTCGGAGCGGTAAATTCTCTTTACCCGCGCGGGTATTTAACGCCGCGTTGCTGGATTGCGCCTTTTGCACCACAAGGCTAAGGCCATTGCCATCGAATTTGTCAGGGGAGTGACACATGACCGACGCAGCGCCGCTCATTGGCATCATAATGGGAAGCCGTTCGGACTGGGAAACAATGCGAGAGGCGTCGGCGACGCTGACTTCGCTGGATATTCCCCATGAATGCAAAGTGGTGTCCGCGCACCGCACACCCGAACGTCTTTATGATTATGCCAAAGGTGCTGCTGGCCGTGGCCTGAAATGCATTATCGCTGGCGCAGGTGGCGCGGCGCATTTGCCGGGCATGGCAGCGTCGATGACGCGTCTGCCCGTGCTGGGCGTACCCGTGCAGTCCAAGGCGCTGGACGGCATGGATAGCCTTTTATCCATCGTGCAAATGCCCGCTGGCATTCCGGTTGGCACATTGGCAATCGGCAAAGCGGGCGCCACAAATGCGGCGCTTTTAGCAGCGGCAATGCTGGCGAATGACGATGCCGCGCTGGGCGAACGGTTGGACGCCTGGCGCGCGGCACAGACGGCTTCGGTCGCCGAAACGCCTGAATAAGGTTCGGTTATGGCGGCGTTACCCCCGGGGTCAACTATTGGTATATTGGGCGGTGGTCAGCTTGGCCGTATGCTGGCGACTGCCGCTGCGCAATTGGGTTATCGCTGCCATATTTACGCGCCCCCGGGGGATAATGTGGCCTTCGACGTCGCAGCCGCTTATACGGTCGCCGCATATGATGATCTGGTTGCGCTGAAGGCATTTGCAATAGCCTGCGACGTGGTGACTTTCGAATTTGAAAATGTGCCTGTGACGCCGCTGGAATCGATCACGGGCCTGGTTCCGGTCTACCCGCCGCTCAAGGCGCTTGAAGTGGCGCAGGACCGCGCCGCCGAAAAGCAGTTTGTCCGCGCACTTGGCGGAAAAACGGCGGAGTTTGCTGTGGCGCAGAACGAAAGCGCCGTACCCGCTGCGACTGCGGCCGTTGGCATCCCGTGCATCCTAAAAACCATACGCATGGGCTATGACGGCAAGGGCCAGTCGCGGATCATGGGTGATGGCGACATTAAGGGTGCGTGGGAACGCACAGGCGGACAACCGCTAATCGCCGAAGCTATGGTGTCGTTTGATGCGGAATTCTCGGTGATATTGGTCCGCGGGCAAGACGGTGAAATCCGTTTTTGGGAC
>CAIPUN010000053.1 GCA_903868245.1 uncultured Sphingomonadales bacterium
GCTTGCACGGAATGTAAGAACCCGGCGTGGTGTAATCGGCACTTCTACGCCCGTTTTCGGGTTGCGGCCGATACGCTCCGCTTTGTCGCGCAGAACAAAGGTGCCAAAACCAGAAATTTAGACATTGTCGCCATTGAGTATAGAACTGGTCATATGACCAAGAATGGATTCGACCATCGCTGCGGCGTCCGCACGCGACAAACCGACTTGACGGTTAAGCATCTCGGCCAAATCAGCGCGAGTCAATGTTCCTGCATTAGCCATATTTGTCTCCGGCCCTTCACGTCGTTTGGTAAGCGACTTTGGTTAGTAAGCCCATAGCATACAATAGAAATTCGATTTGTAAAATAGGGATAATAAGCGAAAATTACATCCGGACGATTGATGCGCCCCAAGTGAATCCGCCACCCATCGCTTCCAAAACGACAACATCCCCTTTTTGTATCCGGCCATCGCGCACCGCGATATCCAAGGCCAAAGGAACCGACGCGGCAGATGTGTTTGCATGCTGGTCAACGGTGAGGACAACTTTGCTGGGATCGAGCGCCAGTTTCTTGGCCGTTGCCTCAATGATCCGGGCATTTGCCTGATGCGGAACGACCCAGTCGATATCGGCGGGCGTCAATTCCGTTGCGGCAAGCACCTCGTGCAAGACATTGGTGAGATTGGTCACGGCGTGGCGGAACACCTCCCGCCCCTTCATCCGCAATTTGCCAACGGTACCCGTGGTGGATGGGCCGCCATCGACATATAATAATGCATTATGTTGGCCATCGGCGTGCAATTTGGTCGCCAGCGCGCCGCGCGTTCCAACTTCGCCCGACAGGACAACCGCGCCAGCGCCGTCGCCAAACAAAACACATGTCGTGCGGTCTTCCCAGTCCAATATCCGGCTAAAGGTTTCGGCGCCGATGACTAAAGCATTATGGGCGGACCCAGCGCGGATCATGCTTTCGGCGATGGAAAAGGCATAGAGGAAGCCCGAGCAAACCGCCGCCACATCAAAGGCAACGCCGCCATTGCAGCCAAGTGCATGCTGCACAATAGTGGCAGAGGCGGGGAACGTCTGGTCGGGCGTTGCAGTCGCCAATATGATAAGATCAATGTCCGTTACCGACATGCCAGCCGCATCGATCGCCTTGCGCGATGCTTCGATCGCCAGGCTAGATGTGGTTTCATCGGGCGCGGCGATGTGGCGGAACTTTATACCCGTCCGCTCGGTAATCCATGCGTCTGTCGTATCAACCTTATTGGCTAATTCGGCGTTGGACACCCGGTTGCGGGGAAGCGCCGAGCCAGTGCCTTTAATGACGGCACGCAGAGCGACTTCAGTCACTCGGCCCGTATCCGCGCCAGATCTTGCGTGATCCGTGCTGTAATGTCTTCTTCGACCAATCGCGCCGCAACCTCGACCGCATGGGCCACGCCCTTGATATTGGCGCTGCCGTGGCTTTTAACGACCACACCGTTTAGCCCCATGAACACCGCGCCGTTGTGATTATTGGGATCAAGATGATGCCGCAGCAATTCGGTGGCGGGACGCGATACCAAAAATCCGAATTTCGAACGGATGGAGCTGGTGAAGGCCCGGCGCAAAAGATCCGTCACGAAACGGGCGGTGCCTTCGATGGATTTCAATGCAATGTTGCCGGTAAAGCCATCGCAAACCACGACATCACATTCGCCACGGTTGATCTTGTCGGCCTCAACAAAGCCCTGAAAATCCATGTGCAGCCCGGTCGCATCACGCAAATGTTGTGCCGCGTCGCGCAATTCATCGGTGCCCTTCATTTCCTCGGTCCCGATATTCAGCAAGCGGACACGCGGACGATCAAAGCCGAAAATGATACGCGAATACGCCGCACCCATCACGGCGAACTGGACAAGATTCTTCGCTTCACACTCTGTGTTTGCGCCCAGATCCAGCATCACCACATCGGTATCTTCGAGCGTCGGCAGCAAGGCAGATAAAGCGGGCCGGTCAATACCGGGCATCGTGCGCAGGGCTAATTTGGCGGTGGCCATTAAGGCGCCAGTGTTTCCTGCGCTCACAGCGGCGCTGGCATGGCCAGTCTTCACGGCATCAATTGCCATGCCCATGGAGCTGGTCTTGGACTTGCGCAAGGCAGCGCTAACCTTGTCATCGGCAGTGACGACAACATCGCTATGCAGGATTTCGGACGCCGCCCGCAAATTGGGGTGTTTATCGAGCGCAGATTTAATCTGCTTTTCGTCACCCACCAATAGAAACTGGAAGCTTTCATGCCGGTGACGTGCCAAAGCCGCGCCAGCGATCATCACAGGAACGCCTTCATCACCGCCCATCGCGTCAATGGCGATACGCGGTTTCATCGACACCAGCTATTCTCCTTGAACAGGATTAGGCGACTGCCACCACTTCGCGGCCATTATAATGGCCACAGGCATCGCA
>CAIPUN010000054.1 GCA_903868245.1 uncultured Sphingomonadales bacterium
ACATCATTTTCCAATACAAAAATCTCGGAAAATGACATCGAGAAGATCTTCGACATCAACCCGACCCGTCAAACGACCCAAACAAACAGCCGCCTGCCGCAAGGCTTCGGCCAGCAATTCGGGCCGCGCGACATCCGCCACCAATGCCCGATCCAACCATTCGCCTGTACGCTCCAGCGCCTGCCGATGCCTTTCGCGCGTGATTAGCACATCTTCCCCGGATGCCCCGGCCTTTAGCCGTTCAGCAATCACACGCTCCAACCCCGCCAAGCCTTCACCTGAACGGGCCGAAACCGCAAGCCAACCGCGCCCGTCCGTCGGCGCGGCCACCAAATCCGCCTTGTTCCAAATATATATCGGTTCCGAATCGAACCTTTCTGGGCTTGGATTTGCGTCCACCGCGCCGACCCACAGCACCAAATCCGCCTCCCCCACCCGCGCAAGGCTACGCCGCATGCCCTCGACTTCCAGCGCATCACCCGCCTCAACCCGCAAACCCGCTGTGTCTGCCAACACCACAGGCAGGCCGTATATATCCAGAAACGCTTCAATCACATCGCGCGTAGTGCCAGGTATGTCCGAAACCATCGCCGCATCCCGCTTCACCAGCGCATTGAAAAGACTCGACTTTCCGGCATTCGGCGCCCCAGCCAAAACGACCCGCACCCCATCGCGCATACGCTCACCCTGCCGCCCATGCGACAAGGCCGCCGCGACCTCCCCACGCAAAGCCCCAATCTCAGCCAGCAAGGGTGATAGCGCCTCGCCTGCCACATCCGCTTCATCGGAAAAATCAATCATCGCCTCAATATAAGCCAGAAGTCTGACCAGGCGATGCCGCCAAGCTTCAAAAACGCGGCTCGCCTCGCCTTCCAGCTGTCGCAAAGCCTGCCGACGCTGACCCTGCGTGCGCGCGGCCAGCAAATCGCCAAGCCCCTCCACCTCAACGAGATCAATTTTGCCGTTCAAAAATGCCCGCCGTGAAAACTCCCCCGCCTCCGCCGCGCGCAGGCCCCGGGCCGACAAATCTTGCAGCACCGCTTCCACGACCGCACGACCGCCATGCAAATGGAGCTCGCACAAATTCTCACCGGTAAAGCTATGCGGGGCCACAAAGGCGAGCACCAGCGCATCATCCAGCACCGAACCATCCCGACCCACCAGCCGCGTCCGCACCGCCCTGCGCACCACCAGCTCGCGCCCAGCCATGGCACCAGCCACCGCAATCGCTTGCGGCCCCGACAGGCGCACCACCGCAATCGCGGCCACGCCAGCGCCAGATGCGAGTGCATAAATCGTATCAGCCGATGCCAAACTTCCTCCGGACAAGTTCATTGCGTAGACGAATCATTTCGCCCAACCTGACCTCATTCTTGGGGTTACAGCCCCAGCCTTTGCGTTCTACCCTTGCCGCACCAGATTGCAAGAAGGCAGCATTGCATTACCCATGAACCAACTATCGCACGAAACCAGCCCCTATCTGTTGCAGCACAAGGATAATCCAGTTCACTGGCTAGCTTGGGGTGAGGCCGCTTTTGCCAAAGCTCGGGCTGAAAACAAGCCCATCCTGCTCTCTGTCGGTTATGCCGCTTGCCACTGGTGCCACGTCATGGCGCATGAGAGCTTCGAGGATCAGGCCACTGCCGACCTCATGAACGCGCTTTTCGTCAATGTGAAAGTCGACCGCGAGGAACGCCCCGATGTCGATCGCATCTATATGGATGCGCTGCAT
>CAIPUN010000055.1 GCA_903868245.1 uncultured Sphingomonadales bacterium
CGCATCGCGGGCGCCGGGTTGGACGTCTATACGCATGAGCCAGCTGTGGATTCGCGGCTGTTTAACATTCCCAATGTGGTGTTGCTTCCCCATTTGGGCAGCGCAACCTTTGAGGGCCGAGAAGCATCGGGCGAACGCGTCATTACCAACATCCGTATGTGGGCAGACGGGCATAGACCGCCCGATCAAGTTTTGGAAGGTTGGCAATAATGCGGCCTGTGTTGCACAAACTTCGAAAACTGAGGCATAATCAAAAAGAATAAAAACCTCGGCCGCAGTAATTACGGCGCGAGAGTCAATATCCGGCACATGCGAAATGGCGTCAATCGCCCGTCAGAAGCCGATCCATCAATTGCTGCACCGTCGGGACAAAGCCGTTTGAATAAAACGGGTCTTTCCCGAACAGATAGGCGCTGTGCCCGGCAAACATCAGATTTTCGTCAATGGGCGCGCCATGTGCGATGTTCTGAAGCGCCTTTTGAATGCAAAAGCTGCGCGGGTCGGCAAGACGGCCCGTGGAGTTATTGTCATGGTCCTTCCACGACGAAAAACCGCAATGCGACAAGCAACCCATACAGTCCTTTTGGTCTTTCCGGATCACGTCACCCGATGACGGTGTTACAAACACAAGCGAGTTGTCGGGTGTTTTCAGCGCAACGGTAAACCCGCGGGCATCCCATTCGCGTGCCTTCATCAGGTCGGCTTGGGTAACCCAGAAATTTTTACCCTTCACCCCGACATCCAATTGCGCCGTGTGTTCTGCGTCGGCGGCCTGCACAAAGGGAATCTGACGTTCCGAACGCGCCTGAAGCTCCAAAAGAAACGGATTGATGACCGCGCTGGAGTAGAAACCCGTGGGCGAAAATTGATGCAGCAAAACGCCGTCTTCCGGAATCTTCGTAAGCGCGTCTTTCCAACCCGCTGGAATGGGGCTTTCCTGCGTCAAAAGCGGCCGTGTGCCCAATTGGAACGCAATCTGCCCCAGTTCGGGGTTATCAATCCAATCGTTCCAGTCGCGCAGGAACCAGACACCACCTGCCATAACAATCGGCACGTCATCCGAAATGCCTTCAACGCGCATCACATCGCGCAGCGCCTTTACGCGGGGATAGGGGTCTTCGGGGCTGCGCGGGTCTTCAGCATTGGACAGACCATTGTGTCCACCTGCAAGCCATGGATCTTCATAGACAACCGCACCGAGCCATTCAGGCACCTTGTGATAGGCACGTTTCCACAAAGCGCGGAAGGCGCGAGCGGAGCTGACGATGGGCAGATAATAGACGCCATATTGGGCGGCGATTTCGGATAGCTTGTAGGGCATGCCCGCGCCACAGGTGACGCCGGTGACCATGCCTTTGGTCGCTTCCAAGATGCCGTGCAAGATGCGCTGGGCACCGCCCATCTCCCAAAGGACGTTGATATTAATGGCGCCGCGCCCATTCGATATTTCATGCGCAAGCTTCACCTGCGCAATGCCGCCGCGAATGCCATATGCGACGAGTTCCTCATGCCGTTCGGCACGGGTTTTGCCCAAGAAGACTTGTGGGATCATGTCGCCATTTTCATCATAGCTGTCGGCATTTACGGCCGAGACCGTGCCGATGCCGCCGGCCGCAGCCCACGCGCCGGAACTTGCATGATTGGTGGCCGCGACGCCCTTGCCGCCTTCGACCAACGGCCATACTTCACGGCCACCATAGATAATGGGTTTCAGACCCTTGAACACAAATACTACCCCCAAAATCTTGCTTAAAGCGCCGTGCAGCGCGTTTCTGACGGTCGGCGCTATCGCAAATGTTCAGCTTTGTCGCGCAAAATCGGCACGTTTCATGGCAGAGCCATAAAGCTGTCGATAGCGTGCAAACATCGTGTCCTCATCATATTGAGAACAGGCCAAAATACGATTTGCAGCGCCCAATGTTGCACGAAGTGCCGCATCTGTAGCGAGACCACTTATCGCACCGGCCAAGGCGTCCTCATCAGAGCGAGGAACGATAAATGGCCGGTTCTCGCGCGCGACAATGCTGCGGATATCTCCAACATCGGTGGACACAATAGGCAGCGCGCTGGTCATGGCTTCAACCAGTGAAACGGGATATTGTTCACTATCCGATGACAAAGCAAAAATGTCGAACAATCGAATGTAGCGGGCGGGATCGCGCAAATATCCGGGCATCATCAACCGGTCCGTTATGCCAAGCCGCGTGGCTTCTGATAGGATCACATCGCGGTCAGGCCCCTCGCCCACAATGGCAAGCCGGACATTCGCGTCCGCCGCCGCGACCGCGCGCACGAGCCGAGGCAAATTCTTAATCGGTTGCAGCCCGGCTATGGTGCCAACGACAATCTCTCCATCACGTTTCTGAAAACCCGGAAAAGAACCGCGTTGCGGGCGGCGATCATAATGTCCGGTATCAATGCCATTGGGAAAACGCGCTATTTTCTCCAGCGGCTGATGCCAAACAGTTCGGGCAATCTGCTCGAGCGATTTGGATGGCACAACAAGCGTGTCCGACCTTTGCAATGCAATGGTGCGGAACCAATTGCGGTGCCACTTGAGCTTATCAACCTCATCCGGCTCAAATCCGTCCTCATGATGGATCAACGGCGGCAATTTCATGCTGCGCGTAAACAAGGTATGCGCCATGACCCCATCCATCGCGCCAAAATTATAACTCAGCACAAGGTCAAATTTTTTCATGTAGCTGGCCAAACGGCGATAGCGCCCCATGCTCGGCATTCCGGTGAGCGCAGGCGCTGCGTCTTTGGGAAAGCTTATCTTAACGCGCCGGTCAATCATATCTGCCGCGCCAAAGGCATCGCTCGCTGCCGACAAAAGCACATGTTCGGCTTGCCCGCCAAAATGG
Source organism: uncultured Sphingomonadales bacterium (assembly GCA_903868245.1). Classification (GTDB taxonomy): domain Bacteria; phylum Pseudomonadota; class Alphaproteobacteria; order Sphingomonadales; family Sphingomonadaceae; genus Sphingorhabdus_B. Next base: position 2,868 of record CAIPUN010000055.1, read on the forward strand.
TTCATCAGGCGAACGGTGCGCGACTGCTGGTCACCTAAATCAAAGCTGCTATGCAAATGCAGGATGCGAACCGCCGCCATACTTGTCTTTCTCTTTTGCACCGCCCAGATGCTTTAGGGTCAGGAGCTATTAAATCCACCTTCGCGGCGTCAAAATGGCAAAGATATCGAAG
>CAIPUN010000056.1 GCA_903868245.1 uncultured Sphingomonadales bacterium
ATGGGCATCTGTATCCAGATGGACCGATCACTGCCACCTGCCTCAAGCAACAAGACGCTATATTTGCCGTCTTCGGTCAACCGGTTGGCAAGCACACAACCCGCCGTGCCTGCACCGACGATGATATAGTCGAATTCTTCGCTCACTGAACGGGGTGCTGCGTCATTTCGAGGTGGAGCATGTTACCCGTATACGGATTGGCCCGCGCCACATCTTCGTTCAATTCGACCCCTAAGCCAGGCGCAGTTGAAGGAATGACATGCCCTTCTTCGAAACGGATTGGCGATTTCAATATTTCCGTGTGAAAGCCACCCCAAGTCTCAATACTCTCAAGGATGAGGAAGTTGGGCGAGCAGGTCGCTATCTGGATATTTGCTGCGCCCACAACGGGTCCGCAGTATAAATGCGGCGCAATCTGGACATGATCAACTTCCGCCATTGAGGCAATTTTCTTTGCTTCCAATATGCCGCCGACCCTACCGAGGTTCATTTGTAAAATCGCTGCCCCACCTGCGCGTAATAAGCGGGCAAAATCATATTTCGTCGTTAGCCGCTCGCCTGTAGCAACAGGGATTGACGTTGCCCTTGCAACCTTGGCCATTTCTTCGGGCGCATCGGGTGGCACGGGTTCTTCCAGCCACAAAGGATCATAAGGCTCTAGCCGCTTGGCAAGACGGATTGCGCCTGCCGCTGTCATCTGGCCGTGGGTGCCGAACAACAGGTCTGCTTTCATGCCGACCGCTTCACGCAAAGATTTTGCAAAGCGTTCGCATAGATCAAGCGCTTCCAATGACAATTGTCGTCCATCAAAGGCGGAATAAGGCCCGGCAGGGTCAAACTTCAATGCGGTAAAGCCTTGGGCTAAATATTCCGCAGACCGCTCCGCCGCCAGATCGGGGTCGTGATACACATCTGTTTTGTCGCCGGGTCGTGGGTAGATATAGGTATAAGCGCGCAGTCGTTCATGGACTTGCCCGCCAAGCAACTTGTAAACCGGCTTGTTCGCTTCTTTACCGATGATGTCCCAGCACGCCATTTCGAGCGCCGACAAAACCCCCATCAATGTCAAATCGGGATGCTGGGTAAAGCCGCTGGAATATACCCTGCGCCACATATTTTCGATGTCGTGCGGGTCATTGCCTGCGACATAACGCGCAAACACATCCTCTATCATTTTGGCGACGAGATGTGGTTCAAACGGAACGCAATAGGCTTCACCGATGCCCGACACACCGCTGTCGGTCGTTATCTTGACGAAGACAAAATAGCGCCCGCCAAAATGGGGCGGCGGATTGCCTACGACGAAGGTTTCAATGTCGGTCAGCTTCATGCTGTGCGGAACCCGCTGATCGATTTAATTTCCAGAAAATCGCGGACGCCAAATTCGCCGTATTCCCGGCCATTACCCGATTGTTTATAGCCGCCAAATGGCGCCATATAATCCTGGCTTGTGCCATTTATGCTCACACCACCCGCACGCATCAACCGCGCTACACGGCGCGCCCGAGCCATGTCGCCGGTTTGCACATAGGCATAAAGACCATAAGGCGAGTCATTGGCGATGGCGATGGCGTCTGCTTCATCCTTAAAGGGGATAAGCACCAACACCGGCCCGAAGACTTCTTCTTGCGCGATACGCATTTTGTTATGGACGCCCGCAAAGACCGTGGGTTTTACATAATAGCCGCGGTCAAAGCCCTCTGCCCGGCCAGTGCCGCCGGCAACAAGCTGTGCACCTTCATCAATCCCGACCTGAATAAGGCCTTGGATCTTGTCATAATGTGCCTTGCTGACAACCGGGCCATAATGCGGCCCTTTCTTCATTGGGTCGCCAAGTTGTGCGGCTTTCGCCACACGGGCCGCAATGGCAACCGCTTCATCATAGACCGATTGCTCAATAAGCATACGCGTTGGTGCGTTGCAGGATTGGCCGGTATTGCCATAGCAATGCAGAACGCCGCGCGTGACCGCCGCCTCTAAATCGCTGTCCGCAAAGACGATATTGGCGGATTTCCCGCCCAGTTCCTGGGCAACACGCTTCACAGTATCGGCGGCATTTTTGGCAATTTGAATGCCCGCCCGTGTCGATCCGGTGAAGGAGATCATGTCGACTTCTGGATGGCTGGTCAACGTATCGCCAACCGAAGCGCCCGTACCGTGGATCATGTTGAACACGCCCTTGGGGAAACCAGCCTCTTCAACCATCTCGGCAAAGAGCTGTGCCGACAATGGTGCCATCTCGCTGGGCTTCAACACCATCGTGCAGCCGGTAATGAGCGCAGGCCCCACCTTACAGACGATTTG
>CAIPUN010000057.1 GCA_903868245.1 uncultured Sphingomonadales bacterium
CCGAGCATGCGGCAAGCGCTGCCGATAAAGCCAGCAGGCCAGCTATTGCTTTTGTGTTGACCATAAATTCTCCTGTCGCGTCTTTATTGGCCCCACAGCCATAGCTTACATACTCTACTCGGTGGAGGGTTTAGCCCACAACAATAGCCATGAAAAGGCGATTATGCAGCATTATCGGCGCTTTTCTGTCTGTGCGTTTTCTGTCCGCTCAGGCGCGTGTAGATTCCAAGCTAGGACGGAACGAGCCGGTTGATGTAGAATATTGTTGGAGGCCCGAGCCGGAATCGAACCGGCGTGCAAGGATTTGCAGTCCTCTGCGTCACCACTCCGCCATCGGGCCCCTGAACAATAACTTGCCTGAAAAGCAACGCCATTATGTGGTGAAGGCGGGCGTTTAGCGGCTTGGCCAATTCAATGCAACCAGCAATCTGGCGCCTTGTGCCCCGGCCGCCACAAGCGGCAGGAAAAGTTGCTATTTGCATCCCGAAATAGGCTGTTTGTCTGAATCCCGCTTGGCGTAACGGGCAAGGCTGGCTAGAACCAGACTCAAGGGCTGTATTGTGTTTGCAATACAGCTGTGCCACATGGCCAGCAAGTTAATGGAAATATTCCGATGGAATCAGTGAATTTTGAAGAAATGCGGCAGTCTATGGTGGACAGCCAGCTGCGTACCAGTGGCGTAACCGACGCATGGGTACTGGCCGCGATGGGCAACATCCCGCGTGAAGATTTCGTGCCGATCATCCACCGATCCACGGCGTATATGGACCGGTCGATTGCGTTAGATGATGGTTCTGCCCTCAACCCTGCTGTTTCTTCCGCGTTGCTACTACAGGCGGCCGATGTGCATGCAGATGATCATGTTTTGTTGGTCGGCAAAGCGGATGGTTATGTCGCCGCAATTTTGCGTACACGGGTCAATGCGCTCGTGTGTGTAAACGCCAACAATATTTCGGCGGCACAATCGGCGGCACCCTTTGCGTTGATTGTCATAGACGGCGCAGCAGAAGAGTTGCCCGCCGCGTTGGTTAATCTCGCCGCCGACGGCGCGCGATTGGTGACAGGTATCATCGAGGGTGCGGTCACGCGCCTGGCCAAGGGCTATGTTCACAAGGGGAAGATTGCGTTGAAATCGTTCGAGGATAGCGAAATTGCCCCGCTGCCGGCTTTTGCCCGCAAACCGGAGTTCGTATTTTGAGCGCCCGCCGTCTGCTCATTGCCGCTTTGCTGAGCTCTGCCGGATTGGCCGCGCCGGCCAACGCCGACACGCTGCGTGACGCCTTGGTGTCCGCTTATGAAACCAACCCCAACCTAACCGCGGCACGTCAGGGGCAGCGCGCAACCAACGAAGGCGTCCCTTTGGCGAAGGCCAATGGTCGTCCCGATATCACGGTGCAGCCAACCTACGTCGAAAACATCCTTCAAGACAGTGGCGGATCTGTGGTTCAGGCACGCGGCGTCAACATCAACGGCACTATTTCAGCACCCCTATATGCTGGTGGCGGCATTAAAAATGCAGTGCGCGCGGCGGAAAACCGGGTGGAGGCAGGCTTTGCCAATTTGCGCGGCACCGAAAGCGCCATCTTCTCAGCCGTGGTCGGCGCCTATATGGATGTCATTCGCGATGAATCGATTGTCGATTTGAACCGTGCGCAGGTTGGCGTGCTGTCGGTCAATCTGGATGCCACGCGTGACCGGTTTGAAATAGGCGACCTGACCCGCACCGATGTCGCGCAATCCGAAGCGCGCCTTGCGCTCGCCACCAGCAATCTGGAAACCGCACGCGCCAATCTGATCCGTTCGAAAGAGGTTTACATCCAATTAGTCGGACGCGAGCCCGGGCAATTGCAGGCACCGCCGCCTTTACCCAATTTGCCATCAACGCCAGACAGCGCCGTGACCGTGGCCTTGGACAGCAACCCCGATTTGATCGCGGCGCGCGAAGCGCGTGAGGCGGCCCGTTTTGATCGCCGCGCGGCAAATGCATCGCGCCTACCAACGATAAGCGTCTTCACGTCCCCATCTTACTCCAATGCTTTGAATTCGATCTCTTCGAATATTCCAGGCTTCGTTGCGGACAACAGCTCTTTGAATGCGCAAGCGGGCGTTCGTGCGACTTTACCCTTATATCAAGGTGGGCAGCCCGCTGCGCAAATTCGTCAGGCGCAAGCCAGACTCGGCCAAGCGCAGGAACTGGAAATCGCCGCCGAGCGGGAAGTGATTGCCCAGACCCGCGCCGCTTACGCCAGTTGGCGGGCTGCACTGGATGTCATCGCCGCCTCCGAACGTGCGGTGTCTGCAAACGAATTGTCGCTTGAAGGCACGCGCGCAGAAAATGGCGTTGGTAACCGCACCATATTAGACATATTGAACGCGGAGCAAGAATTGCTGAACAGCAAGGTGCAACTCGTCGCCGCACGCCGCAACGCCTATGTCGCCGGTTTCACTTTGTTAGCCGCAATGGGCAAAGCCGAAGCGCGCGACTTGGGGCTGGAAGGCGGAACATTATATGATCCCGTCGCGGATTATCAAAAGGTGGATGGCGCGTGGAACGATTGGTCGTCACAGCCGGATCCAGCAACCAAATCGACCCGGACCGTTGACACGGCTGCGCAAAAGGCAGAAATAGAGCCAATCGTTACCGACGGCAGAAGCCGGTAATTTACGTAAGGGCTGAAAATATGGCTGACAGCCGGAACGAACCTTCGATGGATGAAATCTTGGCCTCGATCAAACGGATCATCGCTGACGATGACCGCGATCGGCCTGTTACAAAGCGCGCGGCGAAGTCCGCCGTGTCGGATGTCGAAGAAGACGAAGTTCTTGAGCTAACCGACGCCGATCAAAATGCACGCAGTGGCGAAGTTTTGCTGGATAACAATAAGGCGCAGAGCCTGCGCCACAGCTTTTCCGCGCTACAGACTCTGTCAGAGCCTGGCGCAGCACCACAGATTGTTCGGTCAGGCGAAACCTCGCTTGAAGGACTGACGCGCGACTTGTTGCGTCCCATGCTGAAAGATTGGCTCGACACGCATTTGCCACCCATCGTCGAAGCGATGGTCGAACGCGAAATCACGCGCATCACCAAAAAAGGGTCATGAAAACTGTGCGCCGTAAGGGCAGCATGCGTATCCCACCCATTCTGGCATCATTGGTGGTGCTTTTCACATTTCTGCCAATGGCGGCACAAGCGTCCGACCTCTATGTTGCAACGGGCAAGCTCGTGGATGTTCGAGCAGGCACCGTTCTCGCCAATCAATGCATCAGCATCACCGACGGCCGGATAACCGCAGTCGCACCCTGTGGCGCGACACCCAAGGGCGCGAAACGGGTGGATTGGACCGTGTTCACCGTTCTACCCGGCTTGATTGACCTGCACACACATTTGGCGGATGCGGGGCAAAGCGCGGACCTTGCACTGCCCATCAAAACATCACCTGCGGCAACGGCCTTGCTGGGCGCGCATAATGCCCGGCTGACCTTAGAGGCTGGCTTCACGACGGTTCGCGATGTCGGCACCTACCGAGGACTAACCGATATCGCCTTGCGTGATGCGATCAACGCTGGACATGTTCCAGGGCCACGCATGTTCGTTGCCGGTGCCTATATCACCCTGCCCAAGGGTGGCGGCGAATTAAATGGTGTCGTGCCCAATGAAGAATTGCCTGCCGACATGCGGCTAGGGATTGCCAGCACGCCGCAAGAAGCCGCAGCGAAGACAGCGTTCCTCATCGAACAAGGCGCTGACTTCATTAAAACCATCGCTACAGGCGCCGTGCTAGCCATCGGCACGGAACCTGGCGAGCCGGAACTTAGCGAAGCGCAACTGCGCGCGGTCGTTCAAACCGCAAAGGCACAAGGCAAATTTGTAACCGCACATGCCCATGGCGCGGTTGGCATTAAAAACGCGATCCGTGCAGGCGTGCGTTCCATCGAACATGCCAGCCTAATCGACGATGACGCGCTTGCAATGGCGAAAGCCAGCGGCACCTGGCTGGTGATGGATATTTATAATGGCGATTATATTGATGACATCGGAACACGCGAAAAATGGCCTGAAGAATATCTGCGCAAGAACCGTGAGACCACCGATATTCAGCGCGCCCGATTTTCCCAGGCCGTCAAAATGGGTGTGAACATTGCATATGGCACAGACAGCGGCGTCTATCCACACGGCCAAAATGGGCGGCAATTTGCCTATATGGTCCGCTACGGCATGACCCCGATGCAGGCCATCCAAAGCGCAACGATCCGCGCGGCCGAGTTATTGGGCAAGGACGAGGCGCTAGGCAGCATCGCGCCCGGGCGCTTTGCCGATCTGGTAGCAGTGGACGGCGACCCGTTGGGCAATATCCGTATCTTAGAAAATGTGGCGCATGTGATGATGGGCGGAAATACCGTCCGCTAAAGGCCATGCGCTATCGCGCCGAATAAAGTGGGGGATGAATATGACGGACATTGCGCATAATGTGGCAACCGAAACCACTGGCGGGGCGGAACTGTCGCGCAGTTTGAAGTCGCGACATGTTTCGATGATTGCCATTGGCGGGATTATTGGTGCGGGGCTTTTCGTTGGCTCCTCCACCACAATCAGCCAAGCTGGCCCCGCCGCCGTCTTCTCCTTTGCCATTGCCGGGTTCATCATTTTGCTGGTCATGCGTATGATTTCCGAGATGGCAATCGCCGTGGATGGGGTGCAAACCTTCCCAGACTTCGCCCGGGCAGGCCTTGGCCATTTGGCGGGATTCCTTTCCGGCTGGCTCTATTGGTATTTTTGGGTTGTCGTTGTCGCGATTGAGGCGATTGCTGGCGCACAAATCCTGCATGGATGGTTCCCTGCCGTGCCTGAGCTTGGCATCGGTATTGCCCTGATGGCGATTTTGACAGCCGTGAACCTTATGTCCGCGCGCGCTTATGGTGAGTTTGAATTTTGGTTCTCGTCGATCAAGGTTGCCGCGATTATCGTCTTCATTCTGGTCTGCGCGGCATGGGCCTTTGGCCTAACATCCCCTAACGGCGCGACCTTTAGCAATTTGACCGCGCATGACGGTTTTATCCCCAATGGCTGGGGCGTCGTGCTGGCGGCGGCAACCTCGACCATATTCAGCCTTGTTGGCGCAGAAATCGCCACCATCGCAGCCGCCGAATCCGAAGAGCCTTCTAAGGTCATTAGCCGCATGACCGTATCGGTCACACTGCGCATCCTTGTCTTCTATGTGTTGTCGATCTTCCTTATCGTGTCCGTCGTGCCGTGGACCGAAATCGTGCCCAAGGTGTCGCCCTTTGCCACCACGCTTGCCTATATGGGCTTGCCAGCGGGTCAGTTGATTATGGAAGCGGTGGTTTTAGTCGCCGTGCTGTCATGCTTGAACTCCGGTCTCTATGTCACCTCACGCGCTTTGTTTGGCCTCGCGAAGCATAAGGACGCGCCGTTATGGTTGGTGCAGGTCAACAACCGCAAAGTGCCTGTGCGCGCCATATTGATCGCCAGCCTGTTCAGCTATTTCGCGCTCGCCGCCGACGCGGTGTCGCGTGATGTTGTATTCAGCTTCCTCATTAATAGTTGCGGCGTGACCATGCTTCTCCTCTATCTCATGACATCCGCCGCACAGCTGAAGCTGCGCCGTAAATATGAGGCGGAGGACCCCGGCCGACTGCAAATTAAAATGTGGTTCCACCCCTTTGGCACCTATGTTGCGATAGCCGCGATGTTGGTAATCTTGGTCGCAAAGGGCCTTGATCCGGCGGCGTCGAAGGAATTGTGGTTGAGCTTGCTCGTAGCGGGCGGTTTTGCAGCCGCGTTTTTCGTTTTCCGGCGACGGGTGGCCTAGCCGCACGCCCGTCATCCTGAACTTGTTTTGGTAGGACGTGCCGTGAGGGTTTCCCTTTCTGGCTAGGCTCGTTATGGCACGCAACATGACTATCGATAAGACTTTCGACCCCGCCGTGATTGAGGCGAAATGGTATGCGCATTGGGAATCCACGGGCGCATTTCGTCCCGATCGTCCTCATGCCGAGCCTTATACAATCGTGAACCCGCCACCCAATGTGACGGGCAGCTTGCACATCGGCCATGCGCTCGACAACACCTTGCAGGATATCCTCATTCGCCACGCACGTTTGCAGGGCAAGGACGCCTTGTGGGTGGTGGGGACGGACCATGCGGGCATTGCGACGCAGATGGTGGTCGAACGTCAGCTCAATGCCCAAGGGCAAAAACGCACCGATTTCACCCGTGACGAATTTGTCGCTAAGGTGTGGGAATGGAAAGCGGAAAGCGGCGGCGAAATTACCGGCCAGTTGCGCCGTCTTGGTTGCTCCATGGATTGGGAGAATGAACGCTTCACTATGGATGAAGGCTTTTCAAAGGCCGTCATCAAGGTGTTTGTTGAGCTTTACAACCAAGGCCTGCTCTACCGCGACAAACGCCTCGTCAATTGGGATCCCGGCCTGAAAACCGCGATTTCGGATCTTGAGGTCGAAACGCGCGAGATCAATGGCAAATTCTGGCATTTCAAATATCCGTTGGAAGATGGCAGCGGATACATAAGCGTTGCCACAACGCGCCCAGAAACGATGCTGGCCGACATGGCGGTCGCGGTGAACCCCTCGGATGAACGTTATGCGCATCTTGTCGGCAAAAATGTCCGCTTGCCCATCACCGGCCGTTTGATCCCCATTGTCACCGACGAGCACGCTGACCCAGAATTGGGTTCGGGCGCTGTGAAAATTACGCCGGGGCATGATTTTAACGACTTTGAAGTTGGCAAGCGTGCCGGTTTCAAGGCGAGTGACATGTTCAACATGCTCGATGGCGAAGGCCGCGTCGTACAGACCGCCGACGGACTTATTCCAGCCGAATATATCGGGCAATATCGCTTTGGCATCGAAGGCGAGCCGACGAACGCGCGCAAGATGGTGGTTGAGGCGATGGACACCTTGGGCCTTCTCGAAAAAGTCGAAGATCGCGTCATCCAAACGCCCTTTGGCGACCGTTCGAACCAAGTGATTGAGCCATGGTTGACCGACCAATGGTATGTGGATGCCGAAACATTGGCCAAACCAGCCATCGAAGCCGCACGCAAAGGCAAGGCTAATGGCGGTTTCGACATCGTGCCGAAGTCTTGGGAAAAAACCTATTTCAATTGGATGGAAAATATCCAGCCTTGGTGCGTCAGCCGCCAATTATGGTGGGGACACCAAATACCGGCCTGGTTTGCCGCCGATGGCACATGCTATGTCGCCGAAACCGAACAGGCCGCGCAGGCGCTTGCAGGTGCGGGCGTCGAACTGACGCGCGACCCCGACGTCCTCGACACATGGTTCTCGTCTGCACTTTGGCCGTTTGGCACTTTGGGTTGGCCGGACGATGCGGGCGCAGTTTCTCAAACCATGCTCAACCGCCATTACCCCAATGATGTGCTGATTTCCGGTTTCGACATATTGTTTTTCTGGGATGCGCGGATGGCGATGCAGGGCATGCATTTCATGAAAGAAGTGCCTTGGAAAACGCTTTATCTGCACGGCCTTGTCCGCGCGGCGGATGGCAGCAAAATGTCGAAGTCAAAGGGCAATACGGTCGACCCATTGGGCCTGATTGACGCATATGGCGCGGATGCCTTGCGCTTCTTCATGGCAGCCATGGAAAGCCAAGGCCGCGATATCAAAATGGATGAAAGCCGCGTTGCGGGCTATCGTAACTTTGCGACCAAGCTGTGGAACGCCGCACGCTTTGCGCAATCCAACGGCATAAGCGGGTCGCACAGCGTACAAGCGCCTAAGGCGGAATTGGCGGTCAACCGCTGGATCATCGGCGAAGTCGTCAGCACGGTTGAAAAACTGAACAAGGCATTCGCTGAGTTCCGCTTCGACGGCATGGCCGATCTGCTGTATCATATGGTGTTCGACCAGTTTTGTGACTGGTATCTCGAGCTAATTAAACCAGCTTTTATAGACGGCGAAAAAGGCGAAATGGATGAAGAATCCAAAATCGTCGCGGGCTGGGTGCTCGACCAGATACTGGTGATGCTCCACCCCTTCATGCCGTTCATTACCGAAGAATTATGGCACGCCTTGTCCGACGTAGATCATCCTCGCGCGTCTGACATCATCCACGCCCAATGGCCGGAGCCAAATGCCACGGTTGATGCAGAGGCAGTGGCCGAGATCAATTGGGTCATCGACACGATCAGCAAAACCCGTTCGTTCAAGGCAGAGTTGAACATCGCGCCGGGTACACGCCTGAGCGCGAATATTGCGGACCCACAGACCGCCACGATTGCCATAATCGAACGTCAAGGTGCCGCTTTGTCGCGGCTCGGTCGCATTGACGCCTTTGCCTATGCACCCGTTGAAACCAACAATGTCGCGCAAATTGTTGTGGGCGAAGACACCATCGTTTTCGCACTCGACGGTGTCATCGACCTCGACGCCGAACGCAGCCGGATCACCAAGGCCATTGAGGCCGCTACCAAAGAGCGTGATGCACTCGCGGGTCGCTTGTCCAATGCCGCTTTCGTCGAAAAGGCCAAGCCAGAAGCGGTGGAAAAGGCGCGCGCAGATCATGCCGAGAAAGCTGCGGAAGCCGAACAGCTGACCGCGGCATTAAAGCGGTTAGGGTGACTGCCGTCCGACCCTGTCACCAAAAAGGTATTTCAGCATAGCTACGCCTGCCCATCAACGCGACCTGACCGTTGGTCCAGTGGCGAAGACCCTGTTCCTGTTCGCGCTGCCCTCGCTTGGGGTGAACATTCTCCAGTCGCTGAACCATTCGGTCAATTCGGTGTGGATCGGCCAATTTTTGGGCGAAGAGGCGCTGGCTGCATCGGCCAATGCGGGGCTCATCATGTTTTTGATGTTCTCCACTTTGTTCGGCTTCACCATGGCGACGACCATCTTAATCGGTCAGAATATGGGCCGCCGTGATGTGGAATCTGTCCGTCGTATCATGGGCACCGCATTCGGCATTTTCCTTGCGGCAGGTATTGTCACGGCGGCGGCGGGTTGGATCTTTGCGCCCCACATGCTGCGCCTGATGGCCACACCGGAAACGGTCTTTCCGTTGGCGCTAGCATATTTGCGGGTCATCTTCCTGTCGATGCCAGCCTCGTTTGTCATGGTGCTTGTTGCGTCATCACTGCGCGGTGTGGGAGATTCGGTGACGCCATTTTGGAACACAGTATTGAACGTAGTTCTCGATATCATCTTGAACCCGATTTTCATCCTGGGCTTGGGTCCAATACCCGCGATGGGCATTGCAGGATCGGCACTTGCGACCATCCTTGCTGGGGTAATCAGCCTGGGGTTATTGCTGCGCAAGGTCTATGCGCGTGACTTGACTATTCGCCTGCGCGGGCCTGAACTAAAATGGCTTCGGCCCGATGCGCGGTTCTTGAAACCCATTGCGCGCATGGGCCTGCCTATGGGCTTGTCGATGATTATCATGTCGGGCTCTGCTGTGGTGATGATTGGCCTCGTCAACCGTGAAGGCGTGAATACAACCGCGGCGTTTGGCGTGATGAATCAGCTTTGGAGCTATGTGCAAATGCCAGCGGTCGCCGTGGGCAGCGCCGTCAGCGCCATGGTTGCGCAAAATATCGGCGCCAATAAATGGGACCGCGTTGGCCGTGTCGTATGGTCTGGAATTGCGATCAACCTGCTGCTGGCAGGTGTGCTCATCTTACTCATGACCGTGTTCGCTACGCCATTACTTGGCCTGTTTTTGCCAAGCGACAGCCCCGCCATCGACATCGCTATTCACATCAATCACGTCATTGGGTGGACCTTCGTCCTTATGGGTGTGTCGGTTGTTGTGACCTTTGCCGTGCGTGCGAATGGCGCCGTAGTTGCGCCGCTCCTTATCCTGATATTCAGCGCAGTTTTGGTGCGTTTCAGTATCGGTTTTGGTTTTCATGACCGTTTCGGCGCAGATGCCATTTGGGGATCATTTGTTGCGACCGCGATCGCCTCCTGCATCCTATCGATTGCTTATTATCTCCATGGTGGCTGGAAAAAAGCCAAGGCGATGCCATCTATGGGATCAGGTCCTAACCATGTGGTGCCTGAATAATCCGCTGTCCTACACATAGGGCATTGTGCCATTGAGAATAGCATGAACCGCAACGCCATCCTGTCGCCAGAATTAACTATGCCCAAGCACATAATGTTGCGCTTGTGTCAGTTCCTGCTGGCGTTGCTTGTGGCGACTGGCATGGCGAATGCGCAAGTGCCCACCCCGGCCGCCACGCAATATGTCCGCGCGTCGATGGAGATAGAAACACGCAGCCCCGCGCCCGGCGATATCGTGACGGTCGCGATTGTCATGGACCCGAAACCCGGCTGGCATGATTATTGGGTGAACCCGGGTGATGCCGGAACGCCGCTTGAGCTGGCATGGCAACTGCCCGCAGGCATTACTGCTGGTCCGCTTCGTGCGCCTGTGCCCGACACCTTGATCGTCAGCGGTTTCATGAACCATATTTACAAGTCAAAGCACGCTTTTCTGGTGGATCTGAAAATCCCGCAAAACGCGATTGCTGGGCAGAATTTGGATATCAAGGTCGACGCGCGCTGGTCGGCTTGCTCCGATCTTGTCTGCGTACCGGAAAGCGCCACATTGTCGGTGCCCATCACGGTGGGCGCAGGGTCAATTGACAAGTCCGACCGCACACGTTCCGATGCGTGGCGCAGTGCATTACCGGTGCCGCTGGACCGTAACGCGCTATATGCCATTAATGGCAACCGCATTGATATCGCCATCCCCTATCCGCGCAGTGCCGACGCGGACCGGGTCTGGTTCTTCGCCCAAAGCGAAAATCTGTTCCGCTACGCCGCCTCGCAATCGGCGCGGCGCAACGGTGACTGGTTGATTGTCAGCAGTGAAGTGAAAGAGCCCTTTGCTGGAGAGATTGCAGGTCTATTGCGTTTCAACGATGCGCAGGGACTTGATGTGCGTGCGGTTCCCGGCCCCATCCCAACGGGCGGTGTAGCTATATCCGTTTTGGGCAAAGGCGCAGCGGTTGAGGGGCAAGAAACGCCGCTTGGCTTTGGCTGGATACTTACCTTTTCGGTCCTTGGCGGCTTGCTCCTGAACCTCATGCCTTGCGTCTTCCCGATATTGGGATTGAAAGCGTTGAGCCTTGCCAAAATGGGCGGTGATGAGGGGGAGGCACGGCGTGATGCCGTTGCGTATACCATCGGCATCATCCTAAGCTGCCTTGTGCTGGGTGGCATCATGCTGGCCTTGCGCGCCGCGGGCGAAGAAGTGGGCTGGGCATTCCAGTTACAGGATCCCGTCATTGTGTTGCTGCTGCTGTTACTCATGGTTGCGGTCACTGCAAATCTGGCTGGCATGTTCGAAGTCAGCGGCATCGGCGCAGGCGAAAAATTGACGCGCAAGGGCGGCATGTCAGGCTCATTCTGGACGGGCGTGTTGGCGGCGGTTGTCGCAACACCCTGTACAGGGCCATTCATGGCAGCCGCAATGGGCGCGTCTTTGCTGTTGCCCGCAAGTTTAGCATTGTTGATTTTTGCAGGGCTTGGCTTTGGCCTTGCTTTGCCCTTCCTCGCCATTGCCTTCATCCCGCTTTTGCGCAAAAGCATGCCCCGCCCTGGTCCGTGGATGATCCGCTTCCGTCAGTGGATGGCTGTTCCCATGGCGCTCACGTCATTGGCGTTGTTATGGCTACTATATCAGCTGGCGGGCTTTAGCGGCGTGCTCATTGGTGGCACGGCGGCGTTCATCTTATTGTCACGGCTGTTTGAACTTGGCCGCAAACAAAAAGCCGGGTCGCCACGCAAGATTGTGGTTGCGGCCATGTTGGGTATCACAGTCGCAGCTGCGCTGATCATCGACAATGTCCCCATATTGGCACCCGCGCCGCAGCCGATGAAAAATGGTAGCCTGGCCTTTGATGAAGAGCAGCTGGCCGCATTGCGCGCAGAAGGTAAGCCTGTATTTCTTTACTTCACCGCAGACTGGTGTGTGACATGCAAAGTGAATGAGAACGCTGCCATTGACCGCACAGAAACCAGCACAGCCTTTGCCAAAGCAGGCATACAGACGATGGTGGGCGATTACACACGCAGAGATCCGGATATCACGCGCTTTCTGGCCAAGCATGGGCGGTCGGGCGTGCCATTATATCTATTTTATCCACCGAACGCCGACGCGCGTGTGTTGCCGCAGATCTTAACTGTGAACGACCTGACCGCGCTTTCGGAATAAAACGCCACCCCTTAAATTTGAGCAAGTTGCGCCCCTCGCATGGGCTTTAGCGCCACACAGAGCAACAAAAGCAGGGGTGAAGCTGCTAAAGCCTTTATCTGCAGACAAATTGGCTGTATTGGCGTTGCCGAACATCACAAGGAGTATCGACTATCGCCACCCCGCCTACCCGGCGCGCCATGACCCCACCTGTTAAAAGTGGACCGCGCTACAATAATCTAATCACCGTTGAAAAAGTACGGGTCATTGATGATGACGGCGAGAATCTGGGTGTCATGTATACCCGCGAGGCGATAGCGCAGGCTGCGGAAGTTGGGCTCGATCTGGTGGAGGTTTCCCCGAACGCTGATCCCCCCGTGTGCAAATTCCTGGACATCGGCAAGTTCAAATATGAGGCCCAGAAAAAGGCCAATTTGGCGCGCAAGAGCCAGAAAACGCAGGAAATCAAAGAAATTAAGATGCGCCCCAACATCGATGACCATGACTATATGGTCAAGATGAAGAAGGTCGCCGAATTCATCGAAGAAGGTGACAAGGTCAAGATCACGCTGCGTTTCCGTGGCCGTGAATTGGCGCACCAACAATTGGGTATGCAGCTGCTGCAACGGGTTCAGGCCGATACGACCGAGACCGCAAAAATTGAAGCGCATCCCCGGATGGAAGGTCGCCAGATGTTGATGGTGCTGTCGCCCAAATAGGGCGCAGTCACCAGATAGCTTGCCGAATCAGTTCGGCGCCGATGATGACCATTAATAGATTGATGATGACGTTGAATCGCGCGGGCGAAACGCGTTTGACCAGCCGCACGCCTACCAATGTGCTCAATATGGCTAGTGGCAGGAATATCGCCGTCAACGTCATATTCTGCACGTTGAACTGACCCAAAGCGGCATAAGCGGGCACTTTAAACCAGTTGATAATGGCAAAGAATATCGACGAGGTACCTATGAACACCAGATGCGGGAAATTGCGTGACAACGCCCAAATCTGAAACGGTGGTCCGCCAGCATGGGCAATTTGGCTGGTAAAGCCAGCAATGCCTCCCATGATCGTTCCTATCCATTCGGGTGCAGGGCCAGAGAGCTTCACAGGACGGCCAAGCAGCGGCAATAGGCGATAGCCGCCAAAGGCCAAAGCAATGACGCCCACAAAGCCGCGCACCGCGTCTGCGGGGATGACAGAGGCGAGATACCAGGCCAAAAATATCCCCACTACCGCGCCAGGTAAGGTGAGCAGCAAAGTGCGCGCGTCATAACTGCGCCGGAATGCCCAGACGCTGACGATATCTTGAACCATAAGAATGGGTAACAACATCCCTGCAGCGGCCACAGGGTCCATAACCAGCGCCAACAAAGGTATGGCGGCCGCCCCCAGCCCTGCAAAGCCGCCCTTGGCAAGCCCCACCAGGATGATGGCGGCACCAGCAACAATGTAAAACAGAATATCCGTCGGTAGGTTCAAGACGCTTTGATGCGCTTTCGAAGCGCCAATAAATAGATGATGGTCGCCGCGGCGGCAAAAATAAACCACTGTATGGCATATAGCAGGTGGTTATTGGGGATCTGGCGTGGCGACGGCTCGGCCAATATCTCTAAACCATCGACCGCGTCTTTAGAAACAAGCTTTATGTGCTGCGTTCCGTCTGGCGCGATAATACCTTCTACAGGACCGCCGCTCCAACGGGGTGATTGTGGTCGCTCGGACCAGCCAAAGGCCACTTTGGCATCTGGGCCTTCTACTTCGCCGGTCCGGCAAGACGCGATATGGGCAAAGCCTGCCTTACCGGCCGAATTGGAACCCGATACGGTCTCAATCTTCAACACGCGCGCGCAAAGCAGGCTGGAGCGACGAAATAGGGGCAATGCCGCAGGGTCAGGAACCGTTGGCCATACCACGGCTGGTAATCCCACCGCCGATTCATAGCGCGACAGCAATGCGTCTTTCTGTTCCTTGCGTTGTAACTGCCAGATGCCAAGGCCAATCATCGTGGCAACGGCAAGGGCGACCAATAAAGTTGGAATGACGGGCAAACGGTTCATAACAAATCACTCTTTCCAGCTTCGCGCGCACGGTTGCGATGTTCCGCAGACAAAAGCCCAGCCTTCGCCATACGTAAGGTTATCACCGTCAGCGCCGCGGTAAACGGCACCCAAATGATAACATGCACCCAAAAGGGTGGCCGGAAAGCTGAATCGACCACCAACGCCAGCAATATGATCAACGCCCCAATACCCATGGTGAGCAATGCGGCTGGTCCATCGCCGACATTATAGCTGCTGATATCAAGTCCGCAGTGCGGGCATGTGTCCGCAAACTGACCAAGCCCGGCAAACAGGGTTTTACTGCCACATTGGGGGCAGAGACCAAAAAGGGCAGCCTTAGCAATGCTGGGCTGCCCTTCTGTGGATTGTTCTGGCGTCATTTACGCGTGGACTGGTGCGCCCCAGCCACCCCAGATGTAAATGGCGATGAAGAGGAAGAGCCAGACAACGTCAACAAAATGCCAATACCAAGCGGCAGCCTCAAAACCGAAATGCTGCTTGGGCGTGAAATGGCCTTTGTAAGTACGCGCAAGGCACACGATCAAGAAGATCGTACCCACAATGACGTGAAAACCATGGAAGCCTGTCGCCATGTAAAAGGCGGTTCCATAGTTCAATCCGCCAAAGGGAAACGGCGCTACGGCATATTCATAAGCCTGAATGCAGCTGAACAACAGGCCGAGCAAAATGGTCAGCCAAAGGCCCTTTTTCAGACCTTCGCGATCGCCATGGATCAGCGCATGGTGCGCCCAAGTCACGGTGGTACCCGAGCACAACAGGATCAACGTGTTGAGCAATGGAAGCTTCATCGCATCGAGAACTTCCAAACCCTTTGGTGGCCACTGCATCAGCGCCGCGGCACCCTCTTGGCCGATAAGGTTAGTCACCGTAAACGCGTGCGTTTCAGGGTCGATGACGAGTTCCAGCGGCACCGGGAACAAGGCATAATCAAACCAAGCCCAGAACCAGCCAACGAAGAACATGACTTCGGACGCAATGAACATGATCA
>CAIPUN010000058.1 GCA_903868245.1 uncultured Sphingomonadales bacterium
ACAGCGCGGTGGCTTCTGATGTCGCGACGGAGGTCGACAAGATGGTCTGGTCGATCCGCTGGGGCGCGGACACCGTTATGGACCTGTCCACTGGCCGCAATATCCACGACACGCGCGAATGGATCATCCGCAACTCCCCCGTGCCAATCGGCACCGTGCCTATCTATCAGGCGCTGGAGAAGGTCGGCGGTGTTGCTGAGGACCTAACATGGGAAATCTTCGCCGATACGTTGATTGAGCAAGCCGAACAGGGCGTCGATTATTTCACCATCCACGCGGGCGTCCGCCTGCCTTATGTCCCCTTGGCGGCAAAGCGCATGACGGGCATCGTGTCACGCGGCGGCAGCATCATGGCGAAATGGTGCTTGGCGCATCATAAGGAAAGCTTCCTGTACGAACGCTTTGACGAAATCACCGAGATTATGAAGGCCTATGACGTTGCCTATAGCCTTGGCGACGGCCTACGCCCCGGCAGCATTTACGACGCCAATGACGAGGCGCAATTTGCTGAACTCTATACGCTGGGTGAACTGACCAAGCGCGCCTGGGCGCAGGATGTGCAGGTGATGATCGAAGGCCCCGGCCATGTGCCGATGCACAAGATCAAAGAAAATATGGAAAAGCAGCTGGAGGCGTGCGGCGAGGCGCCCTTCTACACGCTTGGACCGCTCACTACCGATATCGCGCCGGGATATGACCATATCACCAGCGGCATCGGCGCGGCGCAGATCGGATGGTATGGCACCGCGATGCTGTGCTACGTCACGCCAAAGGAGCATTTGGGCCTTCCCGACCGTGACGATGTGAAGGTCGGCGTTATCACCTACAAGCTCGCCGCCCATGCCGCCGACCTTGCGAAAGGCCACCCCGCGGCGCAGGTCCGCGACGACGCGCTTTCAAAGGCGCGGTTCGAATTCCGCTGGCGGGACCAGTTCAACCTCAGCCTCGACCCCGACACCGCCGAGCAATATCATGACCAGACGCTCCCTGCCGAAGGCGCAAAGTCCGCGCATTTCTGTTCGATGTGCGGACCGAAGTTTTGCTCGATGAAAATCAGCCAAGAAGTCCGCGAATTTGCCAAGCTGCAAAACCAGCCCGCCGAAGCGTTCATCGCAACCGAAGAGGCAGAGGCCGGCATGGCACAAATGAGCAAAGTTTATGACGAAACTGGCCGCGAACTATATATGGGCGCTGGTGATCGGGAGCATGATTGAACGGCCACACCCCGCCTAACGGGCAATCGCTTCCTCGATCCACGCACGTGCATCGGGGAAGCTGCGCTCTACCTCGGGCAAGTCATTGACGCATAGGAATTTGATCGCGTCCCATTCCCTGCCGCGTAAATAGCCGCTGATATCTTCTACCGACCACGCATCGGTCGCGCCGACTGCGATGTGTAGATAATCGCGCGTGTCCAAAATCGCGGCGCTTCCTTCGGCCAAGCAGGCATGGTTATGCAGGCTTTGCGGCAGGAACTGCCCCGCATCACGAAAACGATAGCTTGCGTTGCGGATGAACGCGTCGTGGAAATTATCAAATAATGCCGCCATCACCGAACGCAGCATGGGGTGCACAACATGCGCGCTTTCGAACACTTGGTCAGCGGTATAGCCAATCATCTGCGCGGCGTTGATCTGGTTAAAATGGTTCAGCAGGCTGGCTTCATCACGGGCTGCGCCGCTTGCGGCAAGGTCTTTATGGTCGGTCCATTTTCCGCGCAGCACAGGGCCATCGGCGGCAAAGAAATCCGATGGTGTCACGGGCGCGGTTAAAAAAACGTCATCGTTGAAATAGAGAAAATGTTCGGCGAGCCCCTGTATGCGCCACAGCATCGTTTCAATGGACAGTGAATTGAACGTCGGCAACGCATCCGCATATCCAGCAAAAATTTCTGTATGGTCCACGATGCTGATCTTCGCGGCGATTTCGGGGGGAAGCTGCATGATTTCTGGCGTCTGGTTGTCGGTCACAATCCATATGCGCCGCACCCATGGCGCGTTGTTCGCAATCGACCGTACGCAATAATTCAGCTCGTCACTGCACAACCACCGATGGGGGTTGGTGCCATTGTCATGCAACGGCGCTGTGGTTCCTGCTAACGCCAGCGCATTCGCCTGTGCCAGATGATGATCACGGTTCAACGCTAGCGCAGGATCCGCCCCGTCCACCCAGGTGATAACCGCATCCACTTCAAACATATAAGGCACTTTGCAAATATGAGGTGCAGCGGCTTAGGATTGTAAATGCGTTTTGGGAAATGGAAAGTGGGGCAGGGGTGATGTCCTCGTCGCGGTAGTTTCAATTTAAGGCAACACGCATCTTCTTGTCATCCTGAACTTGTTTCAGGATAACGAAGGATTAGTTCTCAGCATGACGGCGCGCCATGCTGTGCATAGCCAATACTGCCCTTGCACAGCGCTTACTTTTCCAACGCGCCGCATTATTGCCACGTGACATTCTGGCGGCGCGGGTTAGGGTTGGGGTATGACCGAGACATCGAAAAAGCCCAATTGGTTTGACATCAGCATGGACGCCTGGGCGCTTGCCGCGGAATCGAACATGGTGATCGCGATGCGCATGGGCAGTCTGGCGCAAGGCGGACCGTCGGCGCTGCGCGAGGCGGATCGCATGGTGACAGAAAAGGTCGCGGCGAACCTTGTGCTTGGTTGCGACCTGATGACGGGAAAGCTGGGCAGTAACCCCGAGGCGATCGTCAGTGGCAGTATCGCGCATTATTCCAAATGCGTGGTCGCCAACCGGAAACGACTAAGTAGCACGCTTGCCGCGCAGATGCCCGAAAGTGGCAGTGAGCGGGAATAAGTCGTTATTTTCGCTTCTAGTTTGCACATCGGCTAAAATAAGCGTATACGCACAATACGCTATCGTCGAACGCGACGGATTTTTGAGGCGCGTCACCGGTCACAAGATCGGAGCGGGCAACGTTTTTCCCTACCACGACTTGGCTACCCACCTGGCGCTGTTGTCCGGTGGTCACCTGTTTCGTGAAAGGAACATATTATGCCAGTAGGCACCGTAAAATTTTTCAATGCAGACAAAGGCTATGGCTTTATCGCGCCTGACGGCGGCGGTGATGACAGCTTCGTGCACATCTCAGCTGTTCAGGCAGCTGGCATGCACACGCTGGACAAAGAACAGCGCGTGAATTTCGAAGTCGAAATCGGCCGCAACGGTAAGGCTTCGGCCATCAACCTGTCCGCAGCTGATTAATCAGCCGAAAAAGCGAAAAAAAGGGCTGCCGAAAGGCGGCCCTTTTTTTGTGTCGCGCGCTGATGTTTAGTCGAACAATTCTTCCAGAAACGACTTTCTGCGCTTCTTATACGGATAGCCATGGCCATAGCCTTGGTGCGGCATGGGATAGCTTTGTGGGGCAAAGCCGCCTTGGGGTGGCGGTGGTGCTTGTGGGGTAGGCGCGGGTTGCGTTGGCATTTCCGCAGCGGCGCTACGTTCGATAATCTTATCCAGCTCACCGCGATCCAGCCATACACCGCGACATTGCGGGCAATAATCAATTTCGACACCTTGGCGGTCGCTCATGACCAACGGTACCTTGCATACAGGGCAAGGCATTCCAACGGCTGCATTCATTTCGGGTCTCCTCTTGAACTCATGAAGCGGTCCGACATCGCCGTCACATAACGACCAGAGGGGCCCGGCCCGCATTATCCGAATTGGGAATTGTGCGGCGCGATTTCAAGATGATTACACGCTTCGGTGCGTCAGCGCTTTCGCACGAACTCGGCGCGCAGCACTAGGCCCTTGATCCCATCAAAGCGGCAATCAATTTCCTGCGCGTCGCCGGTCAGTCGGATGGATTTGATCAACGTGCCGCGTTTCAACGTCTGGCCAGCGCCCTTGACGGTTAAGTCCTTAATCAACGTTACTTGGTCGCCGTCCACAAGCAAATTGCCAACTGCATCGCGGACTTCGATAGTGTCATTCTGCGCGGTCGCAGCTTTTGCTTCGGCGGCGCTTATCCATTCGCCCGACACTTCGTCATAGATATATTCTTCGTCCATATTGTCGCTCATGAGACCCAATTTCCTTTATGCTCACCACTGCCGTAGCGGCATTTCCCCTCACACGAAAGCCAGTTGCAATTTGCAACGATGTCAGTAAGATTTTCATGTAAAATGGAGAGGCATATGGCGCAGGCTGAGACGACTATTGATGTTTTGATTGTGGGTGCCGGTCTGTCCGGAATTGGTGCTGCGGCGCATCTTACCATGCAATGCCCGAACAAAAGCTATGCGATTGTGGAACAGCGCGCCGATATGGGCGGGACATGGGATTTGTTTCGCTATCCCGGTATTCGGTCGGACTCAGATATGCACACTTTGGGTTATCGTTTCAAACCATGGCTGCATGAAAAAACAATCGCGGATGGTCCGTCTATTCATGAATATGTCCACGAAACCGCGGATGAATATGGAATTACGCCGCACATCCATTTTGGGCACAAGGTTATCTCGGCCAATTGGTCGAGTTCCGATGCGCGTTGGCACATAACGGCCAAGGCTGTGGACGGCGGCGCGGAACGGCATTTTGCTGCACGATTTTTGTTCATGTGCGCTGGCTATTATGATTATGATCAAGGCTATAAGCCCGATTTTGCGGGCGAAGCGGACTTTAGTGGTCAAATCATCCATCCGCAGCATTGGCCCAAGGATTTGGATTATGCGGGTAAGAAGGTAACGGTCATCGGCTCAGGCGCGACGGCAGTGACGATTGTCCCTGTAATGGCGCAGCAAGGCGCGCAGGTCACGATGCTGCAACGTTCGCCAACCTATATGGTCTCACGGCCTGCGATTGACCCATTCTCGAAATTTGTGCGCAAAATCATGCCGGAAAAGCTGGCCTATGCGCTCACGCGCTGGCGCAATATCAACATGCAGCGTTTCACATATTGGTATGCGCGCCGGAACCCCGCCAAGCTGGGGGAGAAGTTGGTCAATATGGCGCGGGAGGCTTTGCCTGAGACGGTGGATGTCGACACGCATTTTGTGCCCAAATATGGCCCATGGGAACAACGTCTGTGCCTCATCCCCGATAGCGACATGTTCACGGCGATTACCGAAGGCAAGGCGGAAGTTGTCACCGACCATATAGACCATTTTACCAAGACCGGCATTCAGTTGAAGTCGGGGAAACATATCGATTCCGATATTATCATCACCGCGACTGGGTTGAACCTTGTCACCATGGGTAAAACAGCGATCAGCGTAGACGGGAAAGCCGTTAATTTTGGCGAGCATTTCAATTACAAGGGCGTGATGTTCAATGACATCCCGAACTTCGCCAGCGTATTTGGCTATATCAACGCATCTTGGACGCTAAAGACTGATATTGTGGCGGATTATGTGTGCCGCTTATTGTGGAAAATGGATGACAAAAATGCACTGGTGGCAACGCCAGTTCTGGATGACCCTGACATGCCCAAATTGCCATTTGTGACCGACTTCAGTTCTGGCTATTTCGCGCGCAGTTTTGACACGCTGCCAAAAAATGGTGACCGTCACCCGTGGCGTGTTCTGCAAAATTACACGGCAGAGAAGAAAATCCTGACACAGGACCCTGTCGATGATGGCGTCATGGTGTTTTCAGAACCGCAATTTACCCGGTCGCATACAGAAAACACTGAAACGCTTATCGCTGCGGAATGATTTTGATGGACGGGCGTCGATGGCGCCCGTCAGCTTTTCGGATTTCGGATTTCGGATTGTTGCGGCTTCGCGGAGCGCGGGGTAGCAGTGTAATCACATGCAGATAAGAAAAATGTGTATCCTTTCTGAAATATCTCCCGTTCGCCTGCTATTGCGGCTAACGCTGCGTATATGCGCTACGACAATCTGATCCAGCCTGACAATGAACAGGCCGCCACCCTCATCCACATCACCGACAAAGGCCGTTTTGAAACCTGGCTTGCGTTGCAATCTGATGCGGTGCGAACCGCTATCAAGGCACAAAAATTCGAAGGAAATGCGAACGATATAGCCATATTGCCCGGAGATAGACCGGGGGAATGGTCTGTCGTTGCCGGTGTATCGGATGCGGCCGTGCCGGGTGTGTGGCATTTAGCTAAAGCAGCAGACAGCCTTCCTGAGGGCACCTATCGCCTTGTCGATTATGATGCGGGCGACGCCATGCTCGGCTGGATATTAGGGCAATATCGATACCATGAATATCAGAGCGAACCGAAACTTGTCGGGCCGCGGGTCTTGTTGGTGCGAGAGCCCGCCCGTATCCCGATGACCGAACTGCAAGCCGCTGCAACCGCTTTGGTCCGCGATCTTGTCAATCGACCCGCGAGCGACCTTGGTCCAAATGCGTTGGAAACCGAGACAAAGCGCATCGCAAAGTCATACAAAGCGGACGTCACTGTCACCGCCGGTGAGGCGCTAGAGACAGGTTATCCGCTCATCCACGCGGTCGGAAAAGCCGCCGCGCGTGCGTATGCGCCGCGCCTGATTGAAATGGAATGGGGCGACCCTCGCCACCCGCGTATCGCGATTTTGGGCAAGGGCATAACGTTCGACAGTGGTGGGCTGGATATCAAACCCGCCTCCGGTATGCGGCTGATGAAGAAAGATATGGGCGGCGCAGCTCATGCCTTGGCACTGGCAGAGCTAATTATGGCGGCGCATTTGCCTGTGCGGTTGCACATGTTGGTGGCGGCAGCGGAAAACAGCATCTCAGGTGACGCGATGCGGCCAGGTGATATCATCAAAAGCCGTAAAGGCCTGACCGTAGAAATCGACAATACCGATGCCGAAGGACGCTTGGTGTTGGCAGATGCGCTTACCAAAGCGATAGAGGATAAGGCAGAGCTGATCATTGATTTTGCTACGCTGACCGGTGCGGCACGCGTAGCGCTTGGCCCTGATTTGCCCGCCATGTTCAGCAACGACGAACAGATTGCACATGCCATGCTGGCGGCATCAAAGGCAGCGTCGGACCCGCTCTGGCGCATGCCGCTTTGGGCGCCATATATGGAGATGCTCGACAGCGATATCGCCGACATATCGAATAGCGGCGGTGCCTTTGCAGGTGCGGTCACGGCGGCGTTATTCCTCCAGAAATTCGTCCCCGATGATGTGCCTTGGGTCCATCTGGACACTTTCGCTTGGCGGCCCACGAGCAAGCCCGGCAGGCCAAAGGGCGGAGAGGCGCTTGGATTGCGGGCTGTCTTTCGCTATTTGACGGAAACTTATCCGGTCGGCTAAGGGCACTAGAAGAAATTTTTCGTCGCACCAGCGCTGGCTGGTGCCTATCTCGCCTGTCGTTCAAAGCCGAGAGACGTAATGGGCCCTAGCCTACGCTGGGGCGACGGTTTTGGGGGATATAAGAAGTTGGCAGACGGTCAGATACAGGCGGGCGCGCGGCCTATCTTCACATTAAGCGGGCACAGCCTTGTCGGCGATAAAAGGACCACGCCGATCCGTGGCGATCTTGCCGATATCAGCCTGGCAGGAAAGCTTTTCGCGCCGCATTATGCCGTGCCCATGCTGCGCACGGGTATTGCGCCCGTCACGGAAATCCATGCGGAGGCCCATGCGACATCGATGCCGGTCAGCGCATTGATGCATGGCGAAGAATTTGCGGTGTTGGATGTCGCGGGTGAATGGGCATGGGGATATTGCCTGCACGACAATTATTTGGGCTATCTGCGCTTTGCCGAACTGGGTGATGATTTTGCCGCAACACATATTGTCAGCGCGTCGGCGACATTGCTTGTGGCGGCACCATCGACGAAAGCACCGGTGCTGGCGCGCTATCCGATGGGCGCGCGTTTGCTCTGCGGTGACTTGAGCGAATGTGGCCAATATCTGGCGTGCGAAAATGGTTTCGTGCCGGTCGCGCATATTTCTGAAATTGGATGCGTCAATGCATCGCCTGCGGACCTCGCCGCGCAACTGATCGGCACACCCTATTGCTGGGGCGGACGCAGCGGCGATGCACTTGATTGTTCGGGCCTTGTCCAATTGGTCTTTGGCCTGAAAGGCATCATGGCGCCCCGCGATGCAGATATGCAAATGGCCGACTTTGGGGTGGAATTACCCGATGGCGCAACGCTAGAACGCGGCGATTTGGTGTTCTTTCCCGGCCATGTCGGTATCATGGCCGACGCGGACAACATCATCCACGCCAATGGTGCCGCAATGGCGGTGAGCATGGAACCTCTGTCGGACGTGGCGGCACGCTTTGCCGACCATGAGGTCGCGATTTTGGCATGTAAGCGGGTTGCGCTTTGACCAAATCCATCTTCATCGATGGCGCGGCGGGCACCACTGGGCTTGAGATTGCCGATCGGCTGGCGGGCCGCGACGAGTTCATGCTGATAACTTTAGATGATGCCAAACGGAAAGACGTGGCCGCAAAGCGCGAAGCGTTGAACGACGCTGACTTCGTCATCCTTTGCCTACCAGACGACGCCGCAAAAGAGGCGGTGGCGATGACGACATCTGCCACGACGCGCATCATTGACGCGTCCACGGCCTATCGTATCGACCCAGATTGGGCCTATGGCTTTTCCGAATATCGCATGGGCCAGCGCGAACGCATTGCGTCTGCACGGTTGGTCAGTAACCCCGGCTGCTACCCTACCG
This sequence comes from uncultured Sphingomonadales bacterium, assembly GCA_903868245.1. GTDB lineage: Bacteria > Pseudomonadota > Alphaproteobacteria > Sphingomonadales > Sphingomonadaceae > Sphingorhabdus_B. Next base: position 8,625 of record CAIPUN010000058.1, read on the forward strand.
GATTTTTGGGCCTTATCGCGCCCTTGGTGGCGGCTGGCGTAATCCCCGCCGATTGGCCTTACACGGTCAACGCGGTGTCGGGATATTCGGGCGGCGGCAAGGCGTTGATACAAAGGTTCGAAGGTGATGGCGGGGATATCGGCTATCGCAGCTACGGCCTTGATCTGGCGCATAAGCATGTGCCCGAAATGCAGACGCACGCAGGGCTCACGCACCCACCCATATTCGCACCCGCCGTCGTCCGCGCCTTTCGCGGCATGGTGGTTGAAGTGCCCTTGCCGCTATCGGCTATAACAGGGGCGGGCAGCGCGGAGGCGTTGCGCGCCGCACTCGCCGCGCATTATGCAGGGTCGCCGGTGGTGACAGTGCACAGCGAAACTTCGCCAAGCGAGTTATTGATGCACGCCAACCAAGCGCCATCCGACAGGCTTGATCTTTATGTGCTGGCTTCGCCCGACGGGTCGCAAGTGCGGTTGCTGGCGATGCTCGACAATCTTGGCAAAGGCGCGAGCGGCGCGGCGGTGCAGAACCTAAATATCATGGTTGGTTTGGACGAGACCGCTGGGTTGCGGTTGTAGCGAACCTGTCACCCTGAACTTGGTTCAGGGTCCATTTTGGCTCTACACCCTACGGCCCGCGTGGCGCGTTGGATGCTGAACCAAGTTCAGCATGACGCTATTTGGCAACAGCGCTCAATAAGGCGGCTGATCAAACCCCTTTGGGCTCTTGGTAAATATCTCGCAACCATCTTCGGTAATGCCGATGCTATGTTCGAATTGCGCTGATAGGCTTCGATCGCGCGTTACCGCCGTCCAGCCATCGTCGAGCACTTTGCCTGCGGCCTTGCCGATGTTGATCATCGGTTCAATCGTGAAGATCATGCCGGGCCGCAGCTCTGGACCCGTGCCGGGGCGGCCGACATGGACGATTTCGGGGGCGTCGTGGAATAATTGGCCCAAGCCATGGCCGCAAAAATCGCGGACCACGCCATAGCGATGCTTTTCGGCGTGGGTTTGGATCGCATAGCCAATATCGCCGACCCGGTTGCCGGGCTTTGCTGCTTCGATACCGAGCATCAGGCATTCATAGGTCACATCGACCAAACGCTTGGCCTTCACTGGCACATCGCCGACTAAGAACATGCGGCTGGTGTCGCCGTGCCAGCCACCCAGTTGCGGCGTGACATCGATGTTGACGATGTCGCCATCCTTCAATTTCTTGTCCGACGGAATGCCGTGGCAAATGACATGGTTGATCGAAATGCAGCAGCTATGTGTATAGCCGCGATAGCCCAAGGTCGCAGGGACAGCGCCGCCGCGCATTGTCATATCGCGAACGATATCGTCGAGTTCTTCCGTGCTTACGCCGGGCACTACATGCGGCACTAAGGCATCGAGGATTTCCGCTGCAAGGCGACCGGCCTTGCGCATGCCGTCAAAGCCCTCGGCTCCGTGCAATTTGATGGTCCCGTCGCGGGCCTGCATCGCCTCTTGCGGCGTCACGCTTACATATTGTTCCATGCAAGCGATATAAGGCAATAATCCGCACTTTGCGAGGGGGTGATTTATGCTATCGAGTCCCCATGACAGAATCTCGCATCTACACCGCTGCCCTTGTGATTATTGGCGATGAAATCCTTTCTGGCCGCACACAGGACAAAAATGTCAGCCAAATTGCGCTTTGGCTTAACATTCAGGGCATTCGCCTGCGCGAAGTGCGCGTGGTCGCCGATGATATGGATGCGATTATTGAGGCAGTGAACATCTTGCGCGCGCGCAATGATTATCTGTTCACCACCGGCGGCATTGGCCCAACGCATGACGACATTACAGTTGACGCCATTGCGGCAGCTTTGGGTGTAGATGTGGTGATCCATCCTGAGGCAAGCGCGGTCCTCCATGCGTATTATGAAACACGCGGCGGCATCAATCCGGGCCGTTTGCGTATGGCGCGGGTGCCCGACGGTGCGGACCTCATCCCCAACAAAATGTCGGGCGCGCCGGGTATCCGGCATGGCAATATCTTCATCATGGCGGGCGTCCCGCACATCACCGCTGGCATGTTGGATGCACTCACCGGCACGCTTGAGGGCGGTGCGCCCTTATTGTCACAACAAATTGGCTGCTGGGTCGCCGAAAGCGAAGTGGCCAAGTTGCTGGGCGACACGGAAAAGCATCATGAAGGGTGCCAGATCGGCAGCTACCCGTTTTTCCGCGAGGGCAAGGTTGGTGCAAACTTCGTCGTGCGCACCACCGACGCGCATAAATTGGCCGAATGCGTCGAGGCGTTACAACTTGGTCTGCGCGGCTTGGGTTATGACACCGTCGACGGTGGAATTTAAGCGGGATTGTCCCCAAAACCCTCGTCATCCCGAACTTGTTTCGGGATAACGAACAGGTGGTTGTGTGTTATCCCGAATCAAGTTCGGGATGACGAGAATGTAGTTAGATAGTGATATCGGTTTTTCCGATCGTTCATGTGCGGTCAAGCTGCACACCCGTTATGAGGAGTGTAATGCGCAAATTTTCTTATGCTCTCGCTTTGGCAGCCTTGCTGCTTCCTCCTGCCACTTACGCCCAAACTGCGCCCGCCGCGCCCGCGCCCGCCAAGACGACTGCGGCACCTTGGTTATATGAAGGCAGCGATGTCCCTGTGGATGACACATGGACTTTTGGCGTTTTGCCGAACGGCCTGCGCTATGCGGTGAAGAAAAATGATGTGCCAGCGGGGCAAGTTTCCATTCGCGTGCGGATAGATGCGGGCGCTTTACATGAAAATAATGATGAGCAAGGCTTTGCCCATCTTATCGAGCATTTGTCGTTCCGTGGATCGACTTTTGTTCCGGACGGGGAAGCCAAGCGCATTTGGCAACGGTTCGGCGTAACTTTTGGTAGCGATAGCAACGCGCAAACCACGCCGACACAGACCGTGTATAAGCTTGATTTGCCGAATGCGACGCCGGAGAAGCTCGATGAGTCCGTGAAAATCATTTCCGGCATGATCCGTAACCCGCGGATTTCGCCAACGACGTTAAATGCAGAACGCGCGATTGTTCTGGCCGAATTGCGCGAGAATGGCGGCGCGCAGATGATCTATAGCGATGCCCTGCGGCAACATGCATTTCAGGGGCAGCGCCTTGCAAGCCGGTCGACTATTGGAACGCCGGAAACGCTGCAGGCGGCAGATGCCGTCCGCCTCAGCGCCTTTCATGACCGCTGGTACAGACCCGAAAACGCGGTTGTCGTTATGGCCGGTGATATGGAACCGGCCAAGCTTGCCAATCTGGTGCAGAAATATTTCAACGATTGGAAAGGTAAAGGCTTACGCGGGCCAGAACCAGATTTTGGCGATCCAACACCCAAAGGCACACCTGCGCTTGTGCTGATTGAGCCGACATTGCCGCATATGGTCAACATTTCCTATCTGCGGCCCTGGCGCAAAGTGAACGACACGATTGCCTATAATGAGCAATTGCTGATCGATGCCTTGGCACTGCAAATCATTAACCGCAGGCTTGAGGTGCAGGCGCGCAATGGCGGCAATTATCTATTTGCCCAAGTTGCGCAGGAGGATATTTCGCGTACCGCTGATACTACGCTGGTTTCGCTTACGCCCATCGGTGACCAGTGGGAGGCCGCAACGCGCGATGTCCGCGCGATCATCGCCGATGCGGTTGCGACACCACCGTCAGTTGCAGACATTGATCGGGAAAAGACATTGTTCGCCAATGCGCTGCGTACGATGCTGGATAGCTATCCGTTTGAAGCTGCTTCCAAGCAGGCGGATGATATCGTCAGCGCTGTGGATATACGCGAAACCGTAGCGGCCCCGAAAACCGTTGTTCAAGTGTATGAAGGCATGAAGGACAAGTTCACCCCCGAACGGCTTTTGGAGTCCACACAGGCGCTTTTTAGCGCCGATGTGATCCGGTTGATGGTTTCGTCGCCTGTCACGATAGCCGACGCGGATAATCGCGCGCTCGCGGCTTTAAATGCGCCGGTCGCGGCAAATACAGCGGCGCGACTGTCCGAAAACAATATTGGTTTCGCCGCGCTGCCCAAATTGGGTGCGCCGGGTAAGCTGGTGGCCGAGGACATATTGTCGCGATGGGACGTGACGCGTCTAGAGCTGTCCAATGGCGTGCGCGCATTGCTCTATCCTAATAATACCGAAAGTGGTCAGATCCGGGTGCTGGTTCGTTTTGGCCGTGGATATCAGGCTGTAAACCCAGACCAAGGCGATCTATTATGGGCAGGGCCGCTGGTTTTGCCTGAAAATGGTATCGGCAATATCAAACGCACCGAAATTGATCAGATGGTCAACGGTCGACGTATTGAACTCAATTTCTCGGTCGATGACGACGCCTTCCAATTTGGCGCTAACACCCGGCCGGATGATCTTGCGGATCAGCTTATCTTGATTGCGACCAAGATGGAGCATCCCGGTTGGGACCCTGCGCCTGTGGAACGTGCCAAGGCCTTGGCGACGTCAGGCTATCCCAGCTTTGAAATGTCGCCGATGTCGGTGTTGCAACGTGATTTGGAGTATCTGCTGCGCAATAAGGACGCACGTTGGAAGGCGGCTACTCCGGCAGAAGTGGTAAAAATTGATGCCGCGCAGTTCGAATCCTATTGGCAGCCTTTGCTGGCGCAGGGTCCCATCGAAGTCCTGCTTTTTGGCGATTTTGAGAAAGCGGACGCAATCGCGGCATTGGAAAAAAGTTTCGGCGCTATGGCGCCGCGCGCCGCATTGCCCGTATCAACAGCGGCAAGCGAACTGCGTTTCCCCGCGCCAACGGCCGCGCCACTTCGTCTGACGCACCGCGGTGCCAGTGATCAAGCAGCCGCCGTCATAGCTTGGCCAACCGGCGGCGGCATCAGCGGCTTTACCGAGGGGCGACAGCTGGAAACATTGGCGGCCATCTTCCGTGACCGTTTGTTCGAAAAATTCCGCGCCGAACAAGCTGCGAGTTATAGCCCCGACATGGCCGCGAACTGGCCACTCAACTTTAACAGCGGCGGGTATCTGATGGCCTATACGCAGGTTAATCCTACAGATGTGGACCGTTTCTTCGCATTCGCAGATACCGTTGCGGCGGACTTGATGGCCAATCCCGTGAGCGCCGACGAGTTGCAGCGCGCGGTGGAACCGATCAAGCAAGCCATTGAGCGTGCGGCCTCGGGCAACACTTTTTGGCTGAATCAAATGAAAGGGGCTTCCTATAATCCCGAACGCTTTGTCATATTGGGCAGGCTATATAGTGACTTTAGCGATGTAACGCCGGCCATTTTGCAGGCACTGGCACAGCGCTATTTTATGAAAGACAAGGCGTGGAAGCTCGTCGTTACCCCGCAATCGGGCGATAGCGCCGTAACTGCCGCACGCTGAACCTTATCCGGGGAAGCGTTCAAATGCGGGAAGGGTGTGTGCATTCGCCATCCAATCAATCCGCTCGGCTGTCTGGATAAGGCACTGCAACGGAAATACGGACGGGTCATCCAGCGTCGCCGATTGAATATCGACGATGCCGGGCAACATTTCGGCGTTGCGATAGGCGATACCTGTGCCGCAACTTGGACAAAAGCTGCGCATCGCGCTGCCTGATGAATTGAAGTCGGTCAGTTCGCCTTGCAGCAATTGAAATTCGTTCTCTTCAAAGGCTGCCCATGCAATTGCTGGCGCGCCTGCGCTTTTGCGGCATCCTTCGCAATGGCATAAGGCCACGTGCTGGGGCGATCCGCTGACTTCATACCGCACGGCACCGCATTGGCACCCACCTTGCTGTGACATGTTCCGACTCCGGTTAAGAACTTGGAATCATATCAAAAGTTAGTACTCCGTCAAAGCACATATTTGGACAGGTCTGTGTCCTTGGCGATGCCCGAAAGTTGTTTGCTGACATAGGCCGCATCAATCTTCAACGTCTCGCCTTTGCGATCCTCAGCATCGTAGCTAATGTCTTCAAGCAGCTTTTCCATCACGGTCTGCAACCGCCGTGCGCCGATATTTTCGACAGTAGAATTCACGTCCACCGCAATGCGCGCAATCGCATCAATCGCGTCATCGCTGAATTCGAGCGTAACGTCTTCGGTCGCCAGCAATGCCCGATATTGCATCGGCAGGTTGGCACGGGTTTCGGACAGAATCCGGACAAAATCAGTATGCTCCAGTGCACGCAGCTCGACGCGGATGGGCAGGCGGCCTTGTAACTCAGGTAACATGTCGCTTGGCTTGGAAATGTGGAAGGCACCCGACGCAATGAACAATACATGGTCGGTTTTCATCGGCCCATATTTGGTCGCAACGGTAGTCCCTTCAATCAACGGCAGCAGGTCGCGCTGAACACCTTCGCGGCTGACCGATCCGCCGCCCCGCGTATCCGACACCGCAATTTTGTCGATTTCGTCCAAGAACACGATGCCATTGGCCTCAGCATCGGCAAGCGCGACGCGGTTCACATCGTCTTGGTCTAGGCGCTTTTCGGATTCTTCCTCAACCAGCTTCTTCCAGGCGTCGGGAACCTTCATCTTGCGCCGTTTCAGATTGTCCTTGCCAAAGGCCTTGCCCATCATCTCGCCAAGATTGATCATCCCGACATTCCCGCCCATGCCCGGTATTTCCATCGGCATCGTCGGATTGTCAGACACTTCGATTTCAATTTCAACGTCGTCCATGTGCCGTTCGCGAATGCGCTGGCGGAATGCTTCGCGCGTGGCTTCGCTTGCCGTGTCGCCAGCCAGCGTTTTCAGTATGCGCTCCATTGCGGCTGTCTCCGCCGCTTCGCGCACATGTTCGCGGCGGCGCTCTTTTTCCAGTCGCACGGCTTCTTCGGCTAAATCACGGGCAATTTGTTCGACGTCGCGACCGACATAGCCAACTTCGGTGAATTTTGTGGCCTCGACCTTGATGAACGGCGCATCGGCTAGCTTTGCTAAACGGCGCGAAATCTCAGTCTTGCCGCACCCCGTGGGGCCAATCATCAATATGTTTTTGGGCGTCACCTCATCGCGCAAATCCGCGCCAAGCCTCTGGCGGCGCCAGCGATTGCGCAGCGCAACCGCAACGGCCCGCTTGGCATCAGCCTGGCCAATGATATGTTCGTCGAGTGCAGCCACAATGGCTTTTGGGGTCAGTGCGTTTTTCATTACGACCTACATGGGAAGTTGCGAACAGCGTTCAAGTGAAGTGCGCCTATTGCGCGCTATCCAATGTTTCGACCGTCAGATGGTCATTGGTATATACGCAGATTTCGGCAGCAATTTTCATGGCATGTCGCGCCATTTTTTCCGCGTCCGTCTCATAATCGGCAAGCGCACGGGCGGCCGACAATGCGTAATTCCCGCCTGAGCCAATTGCCGCAATGCCGTCATTGGGCTCCAGCACATCCCCATTGCCCGTCAGGATTAAGGTCACATCCTTATCCGCGACAATCATCATCGCTTCCAAGTTGCGCAGATATTTGTCGGTCCGCCAATCCTTGGCCAATTCGACCGCCGCGCGCATCAATTGCCCGCGATGTTGCTCCAGCTTGCGCTCGAGCCTTTCAAAAAGGGTGAAGGCATCGGCAGTCGCCCCTGCGAACCCGCCAATGACGGAGCCATCGTGCAATTGCCGGACCTTCTTGGCATTGGGCTTCATCACTGTCTGGCCCATGGATACTTGGCCATCGCCAGCGATCACCACTTTGCCATTTTTGCGGACGGATAAAATGGTGGTGCCGTACCATGTCACCGGATTTGCGTGCGATTGTGTTTCCATGCCCCAGATATGGGAAACATCCGGCAAAAGCGCAAGTCAGCGGTTGCGCCTTTTGAATGTCCGTCAACTGGCTTTCCCGAGCGCGACCGCTCGATAAGACTTCCCTAGCGGTGCATATTACTTGCAATGTGGCTTACCCAGTGAAATGATTGACATCCAGCAACGTTGTTTTCCACTTAGTTAATATCCATCAGGTTTTTTATGCGCATAGCCTTGCATCAGATGACCAGTTGCGTTGATCCCATGCGCAACGCTTCGGACATGGAAGACGCTATTGCAAAAGCCGCCAAAAGTGGCGCGTTCATGTATTTCGCGCCAGAAATGGCCTTGCTGGTTGATCGTGACCGCGCGCGTGCCCGAAAACATATAGTAACCGAATCGCATAGTGTGGCGCTGCAAAGTCTCATCTCGGCGGCGGCCCGACATCGAATATGGGTCCATATTGGTTCCATGCCCATTTTGGATGAAGGCGCGGAGAAGTTAGCCAATCGTAGCATCATAATTTCTCCAGACGGCGCAATTGCGGCCCGTTACGACAAAATGCATCTCTTTGATGTTGATTTGGCCTCGGGCGAAACTTGGCGCGAGTCATCGGCTTACATCGGCGGTGAACAGCCAGTGGTGGTTCCAACACCCCTTGGCCTGATGGGCCTCGCGATTTGCTATGATATGCGCTTTCCTGATCTGTTCAGCGCCTATGCCAAATCGGGCGTTGATATAATTACGCTGCCGTCTGCCTTCACGGTTCCGACGGGTGAGGCGCATTGGCATACGCTTTTGCGCGCACGGGCGATTGAAAGCGCTGCATTCGTCATCGCTGCTGCGCAATGCGGTGTGCATGAAGATGGCCGGCAGACCTATGGGCATTCGCTTGTTGTTGATCCTTGGGGCACCATATTGCTCGATATGGGCAGCTTGCCCGGACTCGCCTACGTTGATCTCGATCTCGACACCATAAAGCGGGCGCGAACACAGATTCCCGTTCACGTAAACCGGCGGAACATTCCTTCGCCCTTTATTGCCGAATAAAGCTGGATTAAGGGCAATCCTATGCATGCGTTTGCGCAAACTATCTGGCAAGATCATCTGTGGGTGGCTTCATCGGTGATGTCTGCGTTGGTGGTGCTGGTCAGTAGTCTGGCGGATCGCCGTCGTCATAACCGTGCCAATATTGACGATGTGGGGTTCATGCCATGGACGGCCATTACCGTGTTTTCGGTGCTCGCAACCGTGCTGTCGGCGGCGCTGGCGATTAAGGGCCTTTAATCGGTCCTGACCCTATCGAAACGGGTTTGCAAAAGCCGCTGATCAAAGCCGAAAATTGGCGTCATTTTGCACAGATATTGCGCGACGAGCGCGTTGCTTTCCATTCCGGATAAAGCGGATTAAGGCGGCGCATCTATTGGGGAAATTTTGTGACATCATCCTCGGTCCGGTCGGGCCTGTTATACGCTCTGTGCGGCTTTGCACTTTTGTCGATTGGCGATGCGGTCATCAAATCTATCGCAGGGGCGTGGCCCGGCACGGCTGTGGCGGCATTGCGCTATTCCATTGGCGCCATAGGTCTTGGCGCTCTGCTGTTCCTGAAGGAAGGGTGGCAGGGTTTTGCTATGCCCATGCCCAAAATGCAGTTGTTGCGCGGATTTTCGGTAGCCATGGCGACAATCTGTTTCTTTTCCTCGATATTTTTGATGCCTTTGGCGGATGCAACAGCCATCGGCTTTACCAGCCCCATGATAACAGCGATTTTTAGCGCTATCTTCCTCCACGAGCGCATCCATGCCACGAAATGGATGGCCATTTTTGTGGCCTTTGGTGGCGTGCTGCTAATCATGCGGCCCAATGTTGCGGAGCTTGGATGGGTCGCATTACTGCCGCTGGCGGCTGCGATGAGCATGGCTTTCATGATGATCGGTAACCGCGCCGTGGCGGGGGCAGGTTCGCCATTGCTCATGCAATTTCTGGTGGCATCTGTCGCGGCAGTCTTCATCCTCAGCGCGGCCTTTATGGGTCATTTTTCTGGGGTTGAAGCGTTGCACGTCGGGATGCCCGACTGGACGATCATCGCCCGCTGCACGTTGGTTGCCGTCACCGCAAGTTTTGGGCATTGGTTGATATTCATGGCAACGACGCGCGCGTCTGCCGCTGAAATTGCGCCCATGACTTATGTCCAGCTTTTGATAGCCGTTGGGTTGGGGATCCTTTTATTTGGTGATTGGCCTGACCTGACGTCACTCGCGGGGGCAGGCATCATCGTGGCAAGCGGGTTAATCTTGTGGCGCGGGTCGCGTTAAAATTTATACCAAAGCCAAAGCGGTAAATTAGCAAAAGACTTGGCCAAAACGGCCTGCTATCGCAGCGTCATGTCTGACCAAAAGCATCTCTATCTCGTTGACGGCTCCGCGTATATTTTCCGTGCCTATCACCGGCTGCCGCCGCTGACCAACAAGCATGGTGAACCTGTGGGGGCAGTCTATGGCTATACAACGATGCTGTGGAAGCTGGCAGATGATTTGAATCAGGCCGATGGCCCGACGCATATGGCCGTGGTGTTGGATAAATCGAGCCAGACGTTCCGCAACCGGATTTATGACCAATATAAGGCGCATCGTCCCGATCCGCCCGAAGACCTGAAACCCCAATTTCCGATGATCCGCGACGCGACGCGCGCATTTTCTCTGCCATTGATTGAAGAAGAAGATGTCGAAGCCGACGACATGATCGCAAGCTATGCCAAGGCGGCGAGCGCCGCCGGCTGGCATGTTACCATCGTCAGCAGCGACAAGGATCTGATGCAGCTTGTCGAACCGTCCATCGACATGTTCGATACCATGAAAAACGAACGTATCCGTTCAGAGGAAGTGTTTGAAAAATTCGGTGTCGGCCCCGACAAGGTCGGCGATGTGCTCGCGTTGATGGGTGACAGTGTGGATAATGTCCCCGGCGTTCCGGGCGTCGGCCCAAAGACCGCGACCAAGCTAATCCAGGAATTTGGCGATCTCGAAAGCGTGTTGGCGGCAGCGCCCGATATGAAGCCATCCAAGATGCGCGACAATTTGATCGAACATGCGGACAAGGCGCGTTTGTCCAAGGTACTGGTGACGTTGAAAGATGATTGCCCGTTGCCCATTGCCATGGAGGACATGGTGCTGGGTGCTATACCCGAAGAACCTTTGGCCGAATTTCTCAATCATCACGGGTTTAATTCGCTGTTGAAGCGTATCGGCCATGTCGCGGATACAGCTGCGGCGAATAAAGCAATTGCGGGTAATCCCAAGGCGATGAACGCAGGCGACGGTGCAGAACGCGCGCCGGTAACTGGGGCGTCTGCCGCCCCAGCGCCAATGCCGAAAATTGATACATCCAGTTATGAATGTGTCACCGATATCGCACGGCTGGACCATTGGATTGCCCGCGCGCGAGAGACCGGCACCTTGGGTTTTGACACCGAAACCGACAGTCTGCAGGCGGCTAGTGCCAACCTTGTGGGCCTCAGCCTTGCGGTTGCGCCGGGTGAGGCATGTTATATGCCTTTGGCACATGGCGGCACCGACATGTTTGCGGAACGCCCTACACAAATTCCAATGGAAGCCGCGCTGGCCAAGTTACGCCCATTGCTCTGCGATCCAGAAGTCATCAAAATTGGCCAGAATTTGAAATATGACATGTCCGTGCTCGCCCGTCACAACGTGCAGATCACGCCGTATGATGACACTATGGTGATGAGCTTTGCGCTCGATGCCGGGCGTCAGGCGCATGGCATGGATGAGTTGTCCAAGACACATCTGGGGCATGAATGCATTTCCTACAAAAGCGTGACGGGCACCGGCAAAAGCCAAATTGGTTTTGCCGCCGTATTATTGTCCGATGCGACCCGTTATGCGGCGGAGGACGCCGATGTGACGTTGCGCCTGTGGCACCATCTGAAATTGCGCCTGAGCCCCGAAAGGGCGACCAGCGTCTATGAACTGGTTGACCGCCCATTGGTGCCCGTGCTGTCTAAAATGGAATGTCTGGGCATCAAGGTCGACCGCGCCGTGCTGGCGCGCCTGTCGTCCGAATTCGCTGCGCAAATGGAATTGCTCGAAAAGGAAATTCACGGCCTTGCCGGGCAAGTCTTTACCATTGGCAGTCCGCAGCAATTAGGCGAAATTCTGTTTGGCAAAATGGGCTATAAGGGCGGTAAAAAGGGCAAGTCTGGGCAATATTCTACCGACGTGACGGTGTTGGAAGACCTTGCAGGCCAAGGCATAGAGATTGCCCGCAAAGTGCTCGACTGGCGGCAATTGGCGAAGCTGAAATCGACCTATACCGACAGCCTGCAACAACAGATAGACCCCAAAACCGGCCGCGTGCACACAAGTTACAGTCTTGTCGGCGCGCAGACCGGGCGTTTGTCGTCGACCGATCCTAATTTGCAGAATATCCCGATCCGCACCGAGACGGGGCGTCAGATCCGAGACGCATTTGTCGCAGAACCCGGCAATGTCATTTTGTCGGCTGACTATAGCCAGATCGAACTGCGTTTGGCCGCGCATTTTGCCGATGTCGAACCCTTGCGCGATGCGTTTGAGAAGGGTGAGGACATCCATGCCCGCACGGCACTAGAGCTGTTTGGTGAAGTCAATCGCGACACAAGAGGGCGCGCCAAAACGATCAACTTCTCCATCCTCTACGGCATTTCGCGCTGGGGCCTTTCCAAACGGTTGGAGTCCTCTGCAGATGAAGCACAGGCGCTCATCGATGCCTATTTCAAACGCTTCCCTGGCATATCCAATTATATCCAAGAAACGATGGCCACGGTCCGCGAATGCGGTCATTCTACCACCCTTTTTGGACGCAAGACATGGTTTCCGCGGATCACGTCGCCCAATCAAGCCGAACGGCAGGGCAGCGAACGCGCCGCGATCAACGCGCCGATCCAAGGCACAAGCGCCGACATCATTAAGCGCGCGATGGTCCGTATGCGCCCCGCGTTGGAAGCCGCTGGGCTGGGCCATGTAAAAATGCTGCTGCAGGTGCATGACGAACTGGTATTCGAATTGCCTGAGGCGGACGTTGCGGCTGCCAGCGAGATTATCCGCCATGTTATGGCAAATGCCGCCGAGCCGCTGGTGAAGCTTACAGTCCCGCTCGGGATTGAAATCGGCACGGGTCCAAGCTGGGGTGCGGCGCACTAAGGCGCCGCTCTGCGCTGGGACGACGGGAAAGTTTGTGGGTGGAGACAGGCCTTGACGCCGTTCCCGCTTCAACCCCGTTCGCGGGTTTGCATATAGGTCCCAAGCAAGCGGACCGAGTTGCAGTGGAAGCGAAGTTCCTCCAATGCGCGGTCGACGGCGGGATCACCGGGTGCGCCTTCGATATCGGCGAAGAATTCGGTCGCGGCAAAGCTTGCGCCATTTTGATAGCTTTCCAGCTTTGTCATATTGACGCCGTTGGTCGCAAAGCCGCCCATCGCCTTGTACAAAGCCGCGGGGATGTTCTTCACCTCAAAAATGAGCGTGGTCATTAACGTACCGGTCAGGCTGCTGCGGTTCGCAGGGGCGCGCGAAAGGACGACGAAGCGCGTGGTGTTGCTGTCATCGTCCTGCACGGCGTCGTTAATGGCGGCGAGGCCATAAAGATCCGCGGCGATGGGAGGCGCAATGGCCGCAGCCGACGGGTCTTCATTGGCCGCGACAAAAGCCGCCGCCGCCGCGGTATCCGCATAAGCGACAGGAATAATGCCATTTGCGCGCAAGAAATGGCGGCATTGGCCCAGCGCTTGCGGATGGCTCATAGCGGTTTTGAGAATGGCATCTGCCGTTTTGGCCATGAGGCAATGGCGGATCTTCATAAAATGCTCGGCAATGATGCTCAGGCCCGATTCTGGCAGCAGAAAGTGAATGTCTGCAACGCGGCCATGCAGCGAATTTTCGATAGGTATAATCGCGCACGCGGCCTTTCCGTCCTTAACCGCATCAATGGCGTCTTCGAACGAAAAACAGGGCAGGGGTAAACAGTCTGCGTCATATTCCAACGCCGCCAAATGCGAGTTCGCCCCAGGCGCGCCTTGAAAGGCAATCGCTTTTGCAGGATGTTGATGGGCGGCAAGTGTCATGTCTTTGACGATTGCCAGTGCGGGCGCGGGATAACTGTTCATGCGCCAATCGCGTTAGAATAGGCAGACTTATCGAGCAAGTGTGGATTTGGGCACTTGCACGGCGTAGCACTCGCCATTAGAGGGGCCAATCAGACCGGCCTTCATTCTGCGCCGGTGTTTTAACGCACTTTCAAGGCTGATAAACAATGGATGATCGTAGTAACACAATTGCTGGCTGGGTTTTGGCAGGCGGCATCGTCGCGCTTGGACTAAGCATCGTCACGGGAATGTACTTTAAAGCAGAGGCGCCCGAGAAAGAAGGCTTCGCCGTCGTTGTTGAAGACGCCGCTGCCGCTGGTGGCGCCGCTGCGGTACCAATTGCAACGTTGCTTGCGACTGCTGATATTGCCAAAGGCGAAGCGGTATTTAAGAAGTGCGCGGCTTGCCATACCATTGCACAAGGCGGCGCAAACGGTATCGGCCCTAATCTTTGGGCATCAATGGGTAAGGCGCACGGCCATGTAGCTGGCTTTGCCTATTCCGACGCCCTGAAAAGCATTCCAGGTAACTGGGATTGGGAAGGCATGGACAAATGGTTGGCCAACCCTAAAAAATATGCACCGGGCACCAAGATGACTTTCGCTGGCCTGGGTAACCCAGAAGAACGTGCGAACTTGATTTTTTACCTGAACGCGCAAGGTTCAAACCTGCCATTGCCAACACCCCCTGCTGCGGAAGCTCCTGCCGCTGATGCCGCAACGGGTGAAGCCGGCGCAGCGCCAGCTACCGATGCTGTTGCAGCGCCAGCAAAGTAACTCGGTTAGTTTAATGTGACACTTCGTAGAAATCGCAGATGGCATTCCATGCCTCTTCTGCGGTTTCTACGAACTGGAATAGCTCCAGATCACGCGGGCTTATAACGCCCTCGAGCATAAGCTCCTCAAAATTCACAACGCGGTTCCAAAATTCGCGCCCGAATAAAAGGATCGGCATCTTCTTGATCTTGCCGGTTTGAACCAGCGTCAGCAGCTCAAAAAATTCATCAAATGTGCCAAAGCCACCGGGGAACACCGCGACGGCGCGCGCGCGCAGCAAAAAGTGCATTTTGCGCAAGGCGAAATAATGGAACTGGAAGCTTAAACGCGGCGTTACGAACAGGTTCGGCGCTTGCTCATGCGGCAGGACAATATTCAGGCCAACAGATTCTGCGCCAACATCATGCGCGCCGCGATTGGCGGCTTCCATGATCGAAGGGCCACCGCCGGAGCAAACGACAAAGTGACGACGGCCTTCTTCATCGGTGACATTGGCTTTTCCGGCCAATTGCGCCAAATGGCGCGCTTCGGCGTAGAAACGTGACTTTTCCTGCATCCGCTCCGCGATGATCGTTGCGCGCGCATCTTCAGCAGCAGCGCGCATCGCGTCGGCGGCATCTGGTTCTGGAATACGCGCGGAACCATAAATGACCAACATGGAACCGATATTTGCCTCATCAAGCAACATTTCGGTTTTGAGTAGTTCGAGCTGAAAACGAACAGGGCGCAGGTCTTCGCGCAGCAAGAAGTCTGTATCCTGAAAGGCCAGTCGATACGACTTGCTTTGCGTTTGCGGGGTGGAAAGTTGCTGTTCGGCAAAATCTGCTTCTTGTTGTGCTTTATAGAAGCGGCGATCGTTAATTTTTGTGTCTGTCATTGTCCTGCATGTAGGGTGGAGACATCGCTTTTGCTACCCTTATCGGCAGTAGGGTGTTCCGTTGGCCATGGATCGGGCCATATCGAAATGAAAATGGTTTGCATGCGCGGCGTTATAATCGGGGCCAAGTACAGTACCAAAACGCTTACAGGCAGATTGATGTAAGCGGCGCAAAAATGCCCGTTCTTCTGATGATCCGCGCCAACCGTTCAGCACGGATACACGCCGTCCATCGCGCAGGACAAAGGCGGATACATCAACGGCATTTGCAAATGCATGTTCGGACAATTTGCCCGACCGACTGCCGTTGACAGCGCGGCAGTTGAATGTGCCCATGGTTTCAATCTTCACAACCTCGCTGCCCAGATAGTGCTTGGCCGCAGGCGCAACGCCATAACGCGCCCAATCGGTAAAGCTTGAAGCAAGTGGGCAGGTCATTGCCCCCAAATTTGTTGTGGGTGTACCAAAATCCATCAGCTTGATGGTATCGATCATGCGGCATCCGCCTTCGAAACTTTTGCTAGGCAATCCTGTAAAGCGCACCGATTTGGATTTGAGGTTAGCCAGGCATTGGCGGGCATATTGCGACGTCATATTGTCGTTGTATCGCGGCGATTGCGGTTTTTCCCGTCCACCGCACGACGCCAGCGCAAAGACGCCAGCGATCAGCAGAAATCTTTGAAGCAAGCCCAACGACATGAATGCGTCTTAACGCAAAATATAGTCTGCGCAGCCATAAAATATCGCCACATCCCCTAAATCCATAGAAAATTGAGGGGTTCGGATAAAAATTGCGCGTTGCATAGCGGGCGCCAGACGCTTATCCCGCATGCATGTTGCGAATCATTCTTAATAAGAAACCAACATTCTGGGCGCTGTTGTGCTTGCCCGCGATATTGATGATGCGCCCTTATGTTTTTGGCGATGTGATCGCGATGGATATGTTACACCCAACGGGCGAATGGTCGGCCCGCTTCATGATTGCCGCGATGGTGCTTAGTCCCTTATTGTCGCTGATTGGACCACGGCCATGGTTGAGTTGGCTCATCCAGCGCCGCCGGGCATTGGGTGTTGCGGCCTTTGGCTATGCGATCTTGCATCTCATTTTCTACATCATCGATATGGGAAATCTTGATGATATGCTCGCCGAGTTTCTGGCGCTCGGTATCTGGACTGGTTGGGCTGCGATGCTGCTTTTTGTGCCCTTGGCGGTGACCAGCAATGATGCGTCCATGCGCGTGCTCAAGGCAGGCTGGAAAGGTCTTCAGCGATTGGTCTATCCGGCCGCTGTGCTTGTTCTTGTCCATTGGATATTCATCCACAATAATTTAGGACCAGCGCTCGTCCACTTCATACCTCTCGTGCTTCTGGTTGCAGCACGATTTTTCCGCACCAACAGACCCAATTTTAAAGGAGCATGAATATGCGTTTTTGGACACCTCTTTCACTGGCCGCTGTGGCCACAATCGCCTTTGCATCGGTTCCGGCTTCGGCCACGGGCGCAATCACTTGTAAGTCAGGACCAGTTTCTGGCTGGAAAAGTCAAAAGGCGTTGACCGACAAGCTGATCAAAGACGGCTGGACGGTGCGTAAGTCGAAAGTCGATGGCGGCTGCTATGAAGTGTATGGCACCACCCCTGAGGGCGACCGTGTGGAAGCCTATTTCCACCCCGTAACCTTAGAAAAATTATACGTCAGCCGCCGTGGCGAAGTATTGTTTCGTAAGGCAGGTTACTGATATCAATTTTCGATAGTCGTTGACAAAGCCGGGGCTGCGCTTAAACGCGGCACCGGGCCACGCGGTCCCAACGCCGCGCTGCTCTCTGCAAGGAGACGCTTACATGACTATAGTACCCCCCGCCGTTAAACCGGCGCGTCCGTTCTTTTCCTCCGGCCCCTGTGCGAAACCGCCAGGCTGGAGCCCCGAAAAACTTGAAACCGAATCGCTAGGCCGATCGCATCGTGCGAAAATCGGTAAATCTCGCTTGCAACTTGCCATCGACTTGATGCGCGAGGTGCTTCAGGTTCCTGATACCCATCGCATTGGCATTGTCCCAGGTTCCGACACCGGCGCGATTGAAATGGCGATGTGGACCATGCTGGGCGCGCGCCCCGTCACGATGATGGCGTGGGAAAGCTTTGGCGAAGGCTGGGTCACCGACGTAAATAAGCAGTTGAAGCTGAACGCCAATGTCATGAACGCGCCTTATGGCGAAATTCCGGATTTGAGCGCGGTCGATTTCACCCATGATGTAGTCTTCACATGGAATGGCACGACTTCTGGTGCGCGCGTTCCCAATGGCGACTGGATCGCCGATGACCGTGAAGGCCTGACCTTCAATGACGCGACCTCGGCGGTATTTGCTTATGATATGCCTTGGGACAAGCTCGATGTGACAACATTCAGTTGGCAGAAGGTTTTGGGTGGCGAAGGCGCGCATGGCGTGCTCATTCTTGGGCCCCGCGCTGTTGCGCGGTTGGAGAGCTACACGCCAGCTTGGCCACTGCCTAAAGTTTTCCGCTTGATGTCGAAAGGCGCGCTCGCCGAAGGTATCTTCAAAGGTGAGACGATCAACACGCCATCGATGCTCGCGGTTGAGGATGTGATCTTTGCGCTTGAATGGGCAAAGACCGTTGGTGGATTGCAGGGCCTAATGGCGCGCAGCAACGCCAATGCCGCGGCGCTAGGCGATATTGTTGCGGCCAGCGACTATCTGGGTTTTCTTGCCGCTGACCCCGCTATCCGGTCGAAAACCTCTGTGTGCTTGACCGTCAAGGGCGCGGACGAAGCAATGATTAAGAAGATGGCGTCTTTGCTTGAGGCAGAGGGTGCGGCCTATGATATCGCCGGATATCGCGACGCCCCGCCGGGCCTGCGCATCTGGTGCGGCGCAACCGTTGATACCGCCGATATCCAAGCACTCGGACCATGGCTCGATTGGGCTTACCACAGCGTAAAAGCATAACCCCGTCGCGCTAGCGCAGGCTGGCGCCCATCATGTCTCTCGTTTGTTATGGACAGGCGAGATAGGCCCCAGCCTTTGCTGGGGCGACGACCTAAAAGGATAAAAGAATGACCAAACCACGCGTACTTATCTCTGACAAAATGGATTCAAACGCCGCCAAGATTTTCGCTGAACGCGGCTGTGATGTGGACGTCATCACCGACAAAACGCCTGATGAACTGGCTGCGATCATTGGCGAATATGATGGCCTTGCCATTCGTTCGTCGACAAAGGTGACGAAACAGATTTTGGACGCCGCGACGAACCTGAAGGTTATTGGCCGCGCCGGCATTGGCGTCGACAATGTCGATATCCCGTATGCGTCTGCCAAGGGTGTTGTCGTCATGAACACGCCTTTTGGTAATTCGATCACTACGGCCGAACACGCGATCGCTTTGATGTTCGCACTCGCGCGTCAATTGCCAGAAGCGAACGCGCAGACACAAGCGGGCCATTGGCCGAAAAATGGTTTCATGGGCGTAGAAGTTACCGGCAAGACATTGGGCTTGATCGGCGCTGGCAATATCGGATCGATTGTCGCAAGTCGCGCGCTTGGGTTGCGGATGAAAGTCGTGGCCTTTGACCCGTTCCTGACCGCTGATCGTGCGATCGAGATGGGCGTTGAAAAAGCGGATCTGGATACTTTGCTCGCCAAGGCAGACTTCATCACCTTGCACACGCCACTGACCGACCAGACGCGTAATGTCCTATCGAGAGAAAACCTTGCGAAGACCAAAAAGGGTGTCCGCATCATTAACTGCGCACGGGGCGGGTTGATTGACGAAGATGCGCTGAAAGAGGCGTTGGATAGCGGCCAGGTCGGCGGGGCAGCTTTGGACGTTTTTGCGACCGAACCAGCGAAGGAATCGCCCTTGTTCGGTACGCCAAACTTTATCTGTACCCCGCATCTGGGTGCATCGACCAATGAGGCGCAGGTCAATGTTGCGCTTCAGGTTGCGGAACAAATGGCGGATTATCTGGTGAATGGCGGCGTGACCAATGCGCTGAATATGCCAAGCCTGTCTGCCGAAGAAGCGCCGAAATTGCGGCCTTATATGACGCTTGCCCAAAAGCTTGGGTCGCTTGTCGGTCAATTGGCGCATGACAATCTCGACAACATCGCGATTGAGGTTGAGGGCGCAGCGGCGGAGCTGAACATCAAGCCGATTACCGCCGCGGTTCTCTCCGGCTTCATGCGGCGTTTTTCCGACGCGGTAAACATGGTCAACGCACCGTTCTTGGCGAAAGAGCGCGGTTTTGACATTCGCGAAGTCCGCCATGACAAGGCTGGTGCCTATCACACATTGGTGCGCGTCACCGTGAACACGGCCCAAGGCTCACGTTCGGTTGCAGGGACATTGTTTGCCAATAGCGAAGCGCGGCTTGTCGAGATTTTCGGCATCAGCCTTGAGGCGGAGCTGGAAGGCAACATGCTGTACATCGTTAACGAAGATGCACCTGGTTTCATCGGCCGTGTTGGCACGACCTTGGGTGAGGCCGGATTGAACATCGGCACATTCCATCTGGGCCGTCGCAGCGCTGGTGGTGAGGCCGTATTGTTGCTTTCGATGGACGCGGCGATCCCCGAAGCTGTCCTGAAACAGCTTGGTACGCTGCCTGGCGTAAAAACCGTTAAGGCGCTGAAGTTTTAAGCGGGGCTTTCCCGCTTCAACTTTTGCGGTAAAGAGTGCGCATGAATATTCCACCTGATTTGCTGCCCGAAGGGTTCCGCGACCGTCTACCTCCCCAAGCGGAGGTTGCGGCGCGGGTATCACGGGCGATGCTCGACGTGCTGGCTAGCTACGGCTATGCGCGCGTCGCGCCGGCCATGGCGGAATTTGAATCGGTGCTCGCCAAGCATGGTGGCGATGCCAACCGTAATCAGCATTTGCGCTTCACCGACCCAGTGTCAGGCCACACGCTGGCACTGCGCGGTGATATCACTGTGCAGGTCGGACGGATTGCGACGACCCGGATGAAGGACGCGCCGCGACCGTTGCGCCTGGCCTATCATGGCCAAGTATTGCGGCTGCGCGCCAAACAATTACGCCCTGAACGTGAACTGACGCAATTGGGCGCAGAATTGGTCGGCAATGATAGCGTTGCGGCCGCTTGCGAAATTGTGGGCGTGGCTATGGATGCGCTTGACGCGGCGGGCGTCAAAGACATCACCATCGATTTTACCTTGCCTGATCTCGTGGAGCGGCTGGCGGAAAAGGCGCTGCCTTTGGCGGCGGACAAAATTGATGCCGTTCGGTCCGAGCTGGATATGAAAGATGCAGGCGGGCTGAGTGCGCTTGGGGCGGACGCCTATTTGCCGCTGCTCGCGGCGACTGGTTCATTTGCCGAGGCGGTTGAGAAATTGCGCGCGATTGATGCTGGCGGGGCTTTGGCATCCCGAATTCGTGCCTTGGAAGCCATTGCTAGCACCGTTGCGGGTCGCGCCAATGTTACGCTTGATCCAACTGAGCGACATGGCTTTGAATATCAAAGCTGGTTCGGCTTCACGATTTTCGCCAAAGGGTACAGCGCTGCATTGGGTCGCGGTGGGACCTATTATATTGATCGCGCCGATGG
Organism: uncultured Sphingomonadales bacterium; assembly: GCA_903868245.1. Taxonomy (GTDB): domain Bacteria; phylum Pseudomonadota; class Alphaproteobacteria; order Sphingomonadales; family Sphingomonadaceae; genus Sphingorhabdus_B. The sequence continues at coordinate 29,739 of CAIPUN010000058.1, forward strand.
ACCGTCTGAACCCGCCACAGGCTTCTCGTTATATCCCGATCCTCTGGTTGATCTGGCGGATGCAAGCGTTGTCCACCGGCTTTTCCTCCCATTGGGTACCGAGGCCGCAACGGGTGCAAAATTGCGCCATGACGGTTGGACGACTGTGGCGGCATTGGACGAAAATGACAGTGCCGCTATGCTGGGCTGCACCCATATTTGGGTCAACGGACAAGCCGTTCCCGTCTGAAATCGTCTCATGCGCAGCTTTAGGGTGGACGCCAGCCTCGCATAATCATAACGGAGCCTACGGCGAATCCCTTCGCAGGAAAAACCTCCTGCGCAGAAAAAGGCCCCAGAGCTATCTGGCTTTGACAGGGAATATCTGATGGCGAATGTAACCGTAATTGGCGCACAATGGGGCGACGAAGGTAAAGGCAAGATTGTCGACTGGCTGGCGGAACGCGCCGACGCCGTCGTCCGCTTTCAAGGCGGGCATAATGC
>CAIPUN010000059.1 GCA_903868245.1 uncultured Sphingomonadales bacterium
GCTTGGTGGCTGGCCCCTAAAAATCGTCATCCTGAACTTGTTTCAGGATAACAAGCGGCGGTAGTGCGTTATCCTGAAACAAGTTCAGGATGACGAGGTCCTGCATTACACCGCCGTTGCCCAGCCCTAAACCAGCAGTCCGCGCATGATCAGGTCAATGCTGTGCTCGCGATAGGCGTCGCGCATATTTTCGTTAAAATCGTCCTGATTATAACAGTGGCGCAACACCAAGCGTGACGAATAGAACCGGTCAGCCGCGCCCGTCACGGTGAAGTAGAAAAACTGCGGATCAAGCTTGCGGAATTTGCCGGCCTTTACGCCTTCGGCGATCAGCGCGTCATACACCTTTGAAATAGGCTTCAGATAAAGGTCCGCGATACGGGATGCTTCAACCGGCGCGCTGTCGCGCACCATGCGCATCAACAGGCGATTGAGATAGGGGAACGCATAATATGTGTCGATGACAGCACCGATGTGGATGCGCAATTTGTCCTCCGGCGGCATGTCTTTTGCGAGCAGCGCGCCAAGACTGAAAACAATATTGCCCATGTCGCGATCAAGCAACGCCAGCATCAGGCCGTTTTTGTTGCCGAAATAATATTTGACCAAAGCACTGTTCAGGCCAGCACGCAGGGACAATTCCGACAATGACAGGTCAATCGTATCCCCTTCGCGCATGATCTGGCTAGCGGCCTCAATCAATTGATCGCGCGCATTGTTGCTATCGGCTGAATCGCTTGTCACTCTTGGTCCTGTTGTCGCCATTGGTGCCCGCCCCCTTTACCTAAGGTTACTTATAAACAGGTTCGTCCCACCATGGGAAGAAATCAGGCAGGTCTGTGGACACCTTGTCAGGGTAGGTCGGACTGCGCTTTTCCAGAAAGCTCGCGATGCCCTCTTTCGCATCACCGGACCGCGAACGGCGGTAAATTGCCCTGCTGTCGATCGCGTGCGCAGCCATCGGGTGATCGGCCGCAGACAGGCGCCACAACATGGCGCGCGTAAGTGCAATTGATACCGGCGCCGTATTGTCAATTATCTCATGCGCCAATGCGCGCGCCGCTTCCATTAATTCGGTCGGCGCGTGTACAGATCGGACGAGGCCACCGTTCAAAGCCTCCACGGCGTCAAATACCCGGCCAGTCATGCACCATTCCAACGCCTGTTGCATGCCTACCAAGCGCGGCAGAAACCAGCTAGAGGCCGCCTCTGGCACAATACCGCGCCTTGCAAAGACAAAGCCGATACGCGCAGTGTCGCTCGCCAAACGGAAATCCATCGGCAATTGCATCGTTGCGCCAATGCCCACCGCGGCGCCATTGATTGCGCCGATAACGGGTTTTTTGCATTGAAAAATTCGTAGCGTCAGCCGCCCGCCAGAGTCGCGCACCCGCTCGTCCGAAAGCGATTCCACCTCAGATCGGCTAGCAAACACATCGCCGCCCGCCTCCGGTGTAAGATCCGCGCCGGCGCAAAAGGCGCGTTCACCGGACCCAGTAACTATGACAGCGCGCACGGCATCATCGGCGTCGACCAAGTCAAATGCCATGCACATCTCGCGCATCATAACATTGGTAAATGCATTCATCTTTTCGGGACGATGCATCGTAATCGTTGCGATGCCGTCAGCGACCGCATATTGGATTTGGGTGAATTCGGTCATCACTTGCACACCTCTATATTGCGTTCCACCCGCACGATTTAATCTATCCGTGTCGCGCCCAGTCTAAACATCTCTCAGTCGTCGACGATCTCAAAATGTCTCGACTATGCGCTAAACGAACGGAATGCGTTGCGTTTACCGCGGTGCCATCCGGATCGCACCGTCGATACGCACGTCTTCACCGTTGAAATACCCACATTCAATCATTGTCATGGCAACTTGCGCGAATTCATGCGGATGGCCAAGGCGCTTCGGGAAGGGCACAGATGCAGCAAGCGCATCTTTTACGGCTTGCGGTGCGCCATTCATCAACGGCGTGTTGAAAATGCCCGGCAGGATAGTGTTGACGCGAATGCCTTCGCTCATCAAATCGCGCGCGATTGGCAAGGTCATGCCGACAACGCCGCCCTTTGATGCGGAATAGGCTGCCTGACCCATCTGGCCGTCTTCAGCAGCAACCGAGGCGGTGTTGACCATCGCGCCACGCTCGCCATCTTCCATGGGCTCAAGCGTTAACATGCCAGCCGCCGACTTTGCAATGCAGCGGAAGGTGCCAACGAGGTTGATCTGAATAATGCGGTCAAAAGCATCGAGGGGAAAATGCTTAATCGAACCGTCTTCCTTGGAACGGCTGGCGGTCTTTGCCGCGTTGCCCGTTCCGGCGCAGTTCACCAAGATACGTTCCTGACCATGCGCGGCGCGTGCCTTAGCAAAACCAGCATCAACGCTTTCGTCGCTGGTGACATTGACGTTGCAAAACACGCCGCCAATTTCAGCGGCTAATGCTTCGCCCTTATCGGCTTGAAGATCGAAAATCGCGACCTTCACACCCTTTGCAGCCAGCGCACGCGCGGTTGCTTCGCCAAGGCCAGATGCGCCACCGGTAACGACTGCTGCGACTGTTGAATCCAGTTTCATATAAATTCCCTTTTCAAATACCGTAGTGCTGAGCCTGTCGAAGCGCGTTTAACCGATAAGTGCCCTTCGACAGGCTCAGGGCTACGGTGAAGTTTCTAAGGCTGCGAATTAAACCCGCTCAATAATCGTAACGTTGGCCTGACCGCCGCCTTCGCACATCGTTTGCAGACCATAACGTCCACCACGTGCTTCCAGCGCATTCAACAAAGTCGCCATCAACTTCGTTCCCGATGCACCCAGCGGGTGTCCCAAGGCAATCGCCCCGCCATGAACGTTAATCTTCGAACGATCGCCACCAATGTGCTTCAACCAAGCCAAAGGCACCGGCGCGAATGCTTCGTTTACTTCATACAAATCAATGTCCGAAATTTTCATACCCGAGCGCTGAAACGCGCGGTCGGTTGCGAACAATGGTTCTTCCAGCATGATGACAGGGTCACCCGCCGTCACTGTCAGGTTGACGATCCGCGCGCGCGGGGTCAGGCCATGTTCTTTCAACGCCTTTTCCGACACGATGAGAACCGCCGATGCACCATCGCAAATCTGGCTGGCATTGGCCGCCGTAATGGAGCCGCCTTCCTGCAGCAACTTGACGCCCGACAGGCTTTCAAAGGTGGCGTCAAAGCGGATACCTTCATCGCTATTGTGGACAATTTTGCCCTCTGGCGTATCGACTTCTATGCCGACGATTTCATTAGCAAATGCACCGCTTTGTGTCGCCGCAATCGCCTTTTGATGCGATTCCAGCGCGAACTGGTCTAGATCCTCGCGGCTAAAACCGTATTTCTTCACCAGCATTTCAGCGCCCATAAACTGGCTGAACATGATGCCGGGATAGGCTTCCTCCAAACGCGGACTTTTGTAGGTGCCCATACCTTCTTTTTTAAACAGCATCGACGTCGAGCCCATTGGCACGCGCGTCATGCTCTCAATACCGGCGGCAAGAACAATGTCCTGCGTGCCGGACATGACGCCTTGCGCGGCAAACATCATTGACTGCTGTGATGATCCGCACTGACGGTCAATGCTGACCGAAGGGATAGAATTAGGCAAGCGCGAGGCCAGCACGATGTTGCGGCCAACGTCACCTGCTTGCTCGCCACCTTGCATAACGCAGCCCATGATGACGTCTTCAATCGCCGCGGGGTCGAAATCATTACGGTCGGCAATAGAATCGAGAACGGCAGCCCCCAAATCCACCGGATGCACACCCGCAAGCTTGCCGCCGCGACGGCCACCTGCGGTACGGACCGCATCCACAATATAGGCGTCTGCCATTTTCACTCTCCTGTTGTTCGAAATTTAATCAGACGATTAAACCTTGAAGGGGGAGAGTCAAGTGCGATTGGCTGTAGCTCGATCAATCGTCATCCTGAACTTGTTTCAGGATAATGGGTCACCCTTTTTCTTATACCGAAACAAGTTCGGGATGACGATAAAAGGGTGACGCCAATCGTAGACTACAAAACGCCTTAAGCCGCCTCGCGCGCGATCGTGATCACTTGCGGATAGGTGAACTCAAGCAAACCTTCCTCACCCAATTCAGCACCGAAGCCCGACTGCTTATGTCCTGCAAAAGGTGCGTTCGGGGCGAGATGCATAGACTCGTTAATCCAGACCGTGCCTGTCTCGAGTTGCTCAGCAACCTCCACAGCGGCTTCTGGGTTGCTGGTCCAGATGGAACCGGCAAGTCCATAATCCGACGCATTTGCGCGGCTAATAACTTCATTGATCGTTGAAAATTTCATCAACGGCATGACTGGGCCAAATTGTTCCTCCGCTACAATCCGTGCGTCTTCGGGTGGATTATCCAGCACGGTGACAGGCACAAAATAGCCGGGAATCGATGTGTCATGATCGCCACCAGCGAGGAATTTATAGCCCTTGTCCTTCGCGTCCTGAATAAGCTCCAACACGCGCTTATATTGTGGCTTGTTCTGAATGGGGCCAATTGCGGTGCCCTGTTCAGCGCCATCGCCAACCTTAACTGCCTTGGCATAAGCTGCAATCGCACCCGACAATTCGTCATAAATATCTTCGTGAATATAGATACGCTTGGCCGCAATGCAGACTTGGCCTGCATTGTAAAAGCTTGCCCAAAACAGCTTTTCCGCGACCTTGCTGACATCAGCGTCAGGCAGAACAATTGCGGCGTCATTACCGCCCAATTCAAGGGTAATGCGCTTCAAATCCTTAGACGCGGACTCCATCACGCGCTTACCCGTGGCAGTTGAGCCTGTGAAAGTGATCTTGTCGATGTCGGGGTGCGACGTCAGCAATGGTCCCAGCGCATCGCCGCCCGTGATGATGTTGAGCACGCCGGCTGGGAATATGCCTGCCACTAGCTCAGCCAAGCGCAAGGTCGCCAGCGGCGTGAACGGCGACGGCTTCAGCACCATTGTGCAGCCCGACAATAAAGCAGGCACAATCTTCTGGATTGCCATCAAAACAGGGAAGTTCCAGGGCACGATACCGCCAACTACGCCAACGGGCACGCGGCGGGTACGGCTCAAACGTTTGTCGCTATCCTCCGTGATTTTCTCTTCCAAATTCAACATAGGCAAAGCGCGCGTCATGCCAACGCAGCCGGCGATTTCACTACCCGCCTGCATATGCGGCTTGCCCTGTTCGGCGGTAAGCAGACGCATCAGCTCGTCGCTGTTCGTCTTGATCACGTCTGCCATTTTCGCGAAAAGAGCCCGGCGCTCTTCGACGCTCGTTTTCTTCCATGTCTGGAATGCAGCGCGTGCAGCGGCAACCGCTTTGTCGAGATCGGCCTGTCCGCAATCCGGCACTTGGCCTATAACCTGCTCGGTCGCGGGGTTTACGACATCAATCCATTTGCCGTTATCCACGAGTTCGCCGTTGATCAGATTTTTATATTGCGTGGTCATTGTCTATCTCCTGATGAGTCTGTGGCGTTATAGCCTCAAGTTGTCGGCTTGTCCTGCTTCGCCCAATATTCATCGCGCAGCAGGCGCTTGTATAGTTTCCCGGTATCATGACGCGGAAGCTCTTCGCGGAAATCAATGCGGCGCGGTATCTTGATACCTGACAACTTCTCCCGCGCGTAGGTGGTAAGTTCGTCGCGCAAATCATCACCCGCGTCGGCCATATCAAGAGGCTGCACCACGGCGATAACCTCTTCGCCCATTTCGTCATGCGGCCCGCCGATGACCGCAACATCGCGGACCCTTGGGTGTGTGACCAGATGGTTTTCGATTTCTTGCGGATAGATGTTCACCCCGCCCGAAATGATCATGAAGCTTTTGCGGTCCGTAAGATAGAGATAGCCCTCTGCATCCAGCCGCCCAACATCACCCAATGTGGTCCAGCCATGCTTATTGGTCGCACCTTTGGTTTTTTCTGGGTCATTATGGTAGCTAAAAGACGCAGCGCTTTCGAAGAACACCGTGCCTTCTTGGCCAACAGGCACATCGTCGCCTTCTTCGTCGCAAATATGCATCGTCGCATTCAACGCACGACCAACGGAACCTTTATGCGTCAGCCATTCCTCGCTTGAGATAAATGTAATTCCCTGCCCCTCGGTACCGGCATAATATTCGCGCAGGACCGGCCCCCACCATTCAATCATCGCCTCCTTTATCGGCACAGGACATGGCGCGGCGGCGTGGACCGCTGTTTCCAGGCTGGACACGTCATATTTGACGCGCACATTTTCGGGCAGCTTCAGCATGCGTGCGAAATGCGTTGGCACCCATTGGCTAGCGGTAATCTTATATCTCTCAATAGCCGCCAAAGCTGCTTCAGGATCGAATTTCTCCATCACCACAACCGTGCCGCCAAGGCGGTGCACCGCGGCACACCAACGTAAAGGCGCGGCATGGTAAAGCGGTGCTGGCGACAAATAGATGCTGTCGCCCGAAAATTTGAACGCCATCATGGCGAGGCCAGCAAGAACATTGGGCGCGGCAATATCGGCGTCCTCGGGCAGCGGAAAGCGAATACCCTTTGGTTGCCCCGTCGTACCGGAACTATACAACATGTCAGTGCCAGCCCGCTCATCGGCCACGGGTGTAATGGGCATGTCTGCAACAGCAACGGCATAATTTTCCCATCCGGCATGTGCGCCGCCAAGGATGAAACGCGTCACCGGGCTTTCAATCTGGTCCAGCACCGCGCCCAAATAAGGCGAGGCAAAAAGTGCCTTTGACCCGCTATCCTTCAGAATATAATCGATTTCGGAGGCGGTGAGCCGGCAACTAATGGCGACGTAAATCAGCCCTGCGCGCTGCGCGCCCCAGACAATATCAAAAAATTCTGCCCGGTTTTCGAGGCAAATTGCCACCGTATCGCCGTGCTGAAGCCCAAGCGTACGAAACAAATGGGCGCACTGGTTGGAACGTTCGTCAAGTTGCTTGTATGTGATAGTCTCGCCCGACCCCGCCATGATGACGGCGGGTTTATCGGGATTGGCGACGGCGTGAACGGTTGGATGGCCCATATTATTCCCCCTGCCAGTTTGGTTTACGCTTTTCGGCAAAGGCCAAAGCGCCTTCGCGTGAGTCCTTCGATGCAAAAACAGGCGCGCAAATTTCGCTCTGCTTCTTCCACATCTCTGTGGAGTTCCAATCAGGTCGCTCATTGATAACACGCTTCGTCGCAATCAGTGCCAGCGGTCCATTGGCAGCCACCTTTGCCGCAAGCTCAAGCGCAGCATCAATGGCAGCGCCGTCTGTTACGCGGTTCACAAAGCCCATTTCATACGCGCGATGGGCGGAGATGAAATCGCCTGTCAGTGCAAGTTCCATAGCCATGCGCTTGCCGATAATCGATGGCAGCGTCAGCAAGCCTCCAGCGGCGGCGACAAGGCTCCGCTTCACCTCAGGGATACCAAATTGTGCTTTGTCATTCGCCACCAGCAAGTCGCAGGCAACCGCAATTTCCATGCCGCCTGCAAGCGCATAGCCTTCAACTGCTCCAATGAGCGGCTTGGCGGGCGGGGATTCAATAAAGCCGGCAAAACCCTTGCCCTTGATGCTGGGCAGCTCTCCGCGCAGAAACGCCTTCAGATCCATGCCCGAGCAGAAAGTCCCGCCTGCACCCGTGATTATACCCGCGTTTAAGCTTTTGTCGCTATCCAGCTGCTCCATGGCCGCAGCAATGCCTTGTGCGACCGCCTGGTTGACAGCGTTCTTCGCGTCGGGCCGGTTGATCGTGATGATCAGGACACCGTCCTGAGCTTGAGTTAGGACTTCGGACATTCACACTCTCCTAAACAAAAACCTTTGCCCTGCGCTCAATCGAAGGGCGTTTGCAAGGCAATGACTATGCCCGGCGGAGACGCGCCCGTCTGAAGGCTTGGAGCTATGACATCCGTAATCGCTCACCGCCCTTTGGGCAGGCCAAGCACATGTTCACCGATGATATTTTTCTGGATTTGGCTCGTTCCGCCGCCAATCGTGGCGGAGAAGCTGTTCAAATAGGACCGGTGCCAATAGCCGTCATCTACCGCATTTTCGTCGCCAACATAATAGCCGGCGCGCGTGCCTTGGAACTGCAAAGAGAATTCGGTCAATTCGCGCACCAACTCTGTCCGTGCCAGCTTGTTCATCAACGCAAGCCCCATCGGGCGATCACTGGTGAGTGGGGCCATGCGGCGGCGCTGGTTGTTGAGGTTCAGGGCCTGAATTTCGATCATATAGTCGACAAGCCTGTCACGCATGACGGGATCATCCAGCACAGGCTTGCCGCCGCGCTTGGCCGAACGCGCCATATCGATCACGCCCATCACGTCCATTTCCTTGACGAAATAGCCGCCGACCGGATTGACCTTCGCGCCGCGCTCATACTCAAGCGTCTTCATCGCGACCATCCAGCCCTGCCCTTCTTCACCGACGAGGCCTGAAGCTGGAATGCGAGCATCGGTGAAGAAACACTGTGTAAAGCCATATTCACCAGTCAATTTCTTCAGGCGCCGCGTTTCGACGCCGGGGATCTTCATCGGCGCAAGGAAGAACGAAAGCCCTGCATATTTGCTTGGCCCGTCATTGGATGTACGGGCGAGAAGGATCATGTAATCGGCGCGGTCTCCCAATGACGTCCAGATCTTGGAACCATTGATGACATATTCATCACCATCGCGCACAGCCTTGGTCTGCGCGCTGCCAAGATCGGAACCATGCTCTGGTTCCGAAAACCCCTGACACCAGATTTCTTCAGCCGAAAGCATTGGCTTTATAAAGCGGCGCTTGTCCTCCTCACGGCCAATGTCGAGCAACAACGGCCCCGTCCAGCCATTGGCAATCGCATTTAGCATGATCGGCGCATCATGGCTTTTCATGATCCGCGTGGCTATACGCTGATATTCAGGATGCATACCATAGCCGCCATATTCGGTGGGCCAAGACATGCCGAAATAGCCAGCCTCGTAAACCTTACGCTGCCAATTCCGGAGGAAATCAAACTGCTGATCTGTCGACACTTCCATGAAGGTCAAGGGCAGCATGAAACCGGGGTCGCGCACCGTGTTTTCGGCGAACCACGCGTCGCATTGCTTTTCAAAGGCGGCAAGTTCCTGCGGGCTTGGTGTGCTCATGGGATGATTCCTCTCTCCGCATTTAATTGTGCGATTAAATAGAGGATTGCAACACTGAATTCCTCCCCGGCGCCCGAAGAATTAGCCTTTCTTAAAGGGCACCATGTCGCCCAAAAATTCAATCTCGCGTTCCATGGCCACTGTTTCACGTTCCAGGAAATCGGCAACTGCGGTGCGGAACCCTTCATTGGCGATATAATGCGCAGAATAGGTCGGCACCGCCGCATAACCCCGCGCCAATTTATGCGCGCCCTGCGCCCCGGCTTCTACACGGGCGAGGCCATGCGCGATGGCGTAATCAATCGCCTGATAATAACATAATTCAAAATGCAAAAAGGGAACGTCCCTGGTGCAGCCCCAATAGCGGCCATACAGGCAATCGGGTCCAACGAAGTTGAGTGCGCCTGCTATCGGTCGATCTGCATCAAACGCCAGAAATAGGACAATACTGTCGCGCATTTTTTTCCCGATAATGTCGAAAAAAGCACGGGTCAGATAGGGCGTGCCCCATTTGCGCGCGCCAGTATCCTGATAGAATATCCAGAACGCATCCCAATGTTCGGGCGTGATATCCGCACCAGAAATTTGCTCTATGCGGACGGCCTCTTGTGCACCTGCACGTTCCTTGCGGATGGCCTTGCGCTTACGCGACGATAAGGCACCCAGAAACTCTTCAAAATCGGCATAGTCCCGGTTCTGCCAATGAAATTGCGTGCCGACCCGCGTCAACCATCCTGCCGCGCGAAATTGTGCCAGCTCGGCTTCCTCCACAAAAGTCGCATGTGCGGAAGACAGGCCATTCTGGTCCACCACTGCTTCCGCCGCCCGCAAGATCGGCAAAGCCATCGCCGGGTCACGCACTAACAATCGCGGCCCCGGCACTGGCGAGAACGGGGCGGCAATTTGCAACTTGGGATAATATTGCCCACCAGCCCGATGAAATGCATCCGCCCAATGATGGTCGAACACATATTCTCCCTGGCTGTGGGTTTTAAGATAGGCAGGAAGTGCTGCCACTGGAATACCATCCGCATCGCGCATGATGACCGGCGCAGGCGACCAGCCCGTGCCGGGGCCAACGCTTCCGGAGTGCTCAAGCGCCGACAGAAAAGCATGACTGACAAACGGATTGCCGCGCGGGTTTAGCGCATCCCACTGGTCCGCGGAAATCTGGCTGACCTTGCTTAAAAGTTCAGCGGTAACTTCAGACATCAAAATCGCACCGCAGCCCTGAGCAGCAGTTGTGCAGCAACTGCGTCTGTCGAAGGGTGGTCATCGGTTGCGGCTGCGACATTTGGCTAACTCCGATATCTGACCCCAATTACCCTTAGCCAACGCTTCTTTTTTAGCCCTGCTCCAACCCTTGATCTGCTTTTCCGCAGTCTTGGCATCGTTACGCGTCTGAAATGCGTCATTCCAAATCAATTCAACGGGTCGACGCTTGTAGGTATAGCCCGGAAACGCCCCCGACTGATGATCTGCCAGTCGCTGTTCCATATTGTCGGTGTGCCCAACATAA
>CAIPUN010000060.1 GCA_903868245.1 uncultured Sphingomonadales bacterium
ATCCCATTTATCAAGTTCGTAAGCGATAGAAGCTTCAACCAAACGCTCCCACAATTCAGTAACCACCTCAACGGGAATGCCGCAGCCATTCGCCGCGTCTTGGACGTTTTTGAGAACCTGTTGCTTGCGCGCTTCGTCACGGACGGCGTTGCGGTCTGTTTTGATCCGGGCAGCGGCATCCATATAGGCAAAGCGAGTAGCCAGAAGCTCAACCAATTGGGCGTCAACCGAATCAACGCCCGCACGCACTTGGGTCATATCATTGCACTTGGCGGGTTCAATTGGGCTGGAGGTGCTACTCATGGCAGCGCCTTTACGGTTCAGCACTCGCAAAGTCGAGCCAGATGTTGACACAAGGCCAATCAACGGCCATAGGCGCCGCTTCGCAATCGACCCTGCATTCCGGTGAAGCAGGTGTCCGGCATGTCAAAGATGTGTCGCGCGGTACCGGAAACAAAGTTGTTAGCAATTGGAGACTGAATATGTCGATGCGCAAAAGCTCGAAGTATAAACTTGACCGCCGGATGGGTGAAAACATCTGGGGCCGCCCAAAATCCCCTGTAAACAAGCGCGAATATGGTCCAGGCCAACATGGTCAGCGCCGTAAAGGCAAGCTGTCCGATTACGGCATTCAGCTGCGTGCCAAGCAGAAGCTTAAGGGCTATTATGGCGACGTAACTGAGAAGCAGTTCAAGCGCGCCTATCAAGAAGCCAGCAACATGAAGGGCGATACGTCGCAGAACCTTATTGGTCTGCTAGAGCGTCGTTTGGACATGGTCGTATACCGCGCCAAGTTCGCACCTACCATTTTTGCTGCACGCCAAATCGTTAGCCATGGCCACATCCGCGTCAATGGCGTGAAGTGCAACATCGCAAGCCGTCAGGTTGCCGTTGGCGACGTCATCAGCCTAGGACCGAAGGCCAAGGAAATGGCGTTGGTTATCGAAGCCCAAGGCCTCGCAGAGCGTGACATTCCCGAATATGTTGCTGTTGATGGCACCGACAAGGTAACCTTCGCGCGCGTACCTACGCTTGATGAAGTCCCTTATCCTGTGAAGATGGAACCAAATCTGGTCGTCGAATTCTATTCGCGTTAATCTTACACGCAGATTTACGAAAAAGGCGGTCCATGTGGCCGCCTTTTTTTTGCGCCGCACCATATCTGCCCGCAAAGGTTTCTCAATAACCTACTGGTCGCCCCAGCGAAGGCTGGGGCCTATGGCGTCTCGAGATATTGGCTTACGCCGCTTGCCCCGCGCCGCATGATAGGCACCAGCCTCCGCTGGAGCGGCGGTGGCATTTCCAAACCCTCTGTCAGCGATATTAGCCAAAACCAGGACCCACAACGTCTGCCCGATATGCCCGTCGATCCGGCACATCCACGGCCCAAAATCTTTTTCGTTTGAGCGGTGCGGACGGGTCTGGCACAAGGCGCGCAATAATATTTCCCATTAGGAGAATCCCATGCGCCCGCTTTCCCTCGCTATTGTTTCCGCACTTGCACTAAGCAGCGCGAGCCAAACGGCGGCATCGCCAGCCATAGATACATCGGCATTACCACAAATCGAGGTCCCTGTTTTGTCAGAAATGACAATGAAGGATGTCACGCGCGAATTATCACTTGATGCGTATGAAGGCCGCGCACCTGGGACTATTGGCGAAGAAAAGACCGTCGCCCACCTAATTGCAAAGTTTAAAGCGGCAGGGCTAGAGCCAGGAAATAATGGCATTTGGACACAGGACGTCCCCCTGATTGAAATCACGGCGAAAAACGTCTCGGCCTTAAACATTGCCGACCAGAACGGAAAGGCCATGTCCTTTGCCTATGGCAGTGAATATGTCATCGGCAGCTATCGTGAATCGCCAACAACCGCGATCAAGCAAAGCGATATGGTTTTCGTCGGCCATGGCATCGTTGCCCCAGAAAGGGGTTGGAACGATTATGCCGGCATCGATGTGAAAGGAAAAACCGTTGTTGTAATGGTCAACGACCCCGATTTTGAGAACGAAGGCCTAGATGGTCCGTTCGGTGGCAAAGCCATGACCTATTATGGCCGATGGACCTACAAATATGAAGAAGCGGCGCGTCAGGGTGCAGCAGCAGTATTAATCATTCACGACACTGCGCCCGCCGCTTATGGCTGGAATGTTGTCAACTCGAGTTGGACAGGCACACAGTTCCTCGCGCAATCCAAAGACGGTGGAAAGAGCCAGACTCAGGCCAATGGTTGGATACAAAAATCTGTCGCCAAGGACATTTTTGCCGCAGCGGGCCAGAACTTGGAAAAGCAAATGTCTGCAGCAAAACAAATGGGTTTCAAGGCAGTGCCATTGAACCTCACCGCCTCATTAAGCTTTGAAAACGACATTGCGCGCAAGGCCAGTAAGAATGTTATTGGCGTCATGAAGGGCACAAAGCGCCCTGACGAATATGTGCTCTACACCGCGCATTGGGACCATCTGGGGCGCTGCACAGCGGCGGCGGATGGCGATGATATCTGCAATGGCGCCGTTGACAATGCTACGGGCACAGCGGCGCTGGTTGCGCTTGCGGAGGGCTATACCAAAGCCGGTGCGCCCGATCGATCCGTCGTATTCCTTGCAGTCACTGCCGAAGAAAGCGGCCTGCTCGGTTCTAAATTTTATGCCGAAAACCCGGTATTTCCGCTGTCGCAGACCGTTGGCGGCGTGAATATGGATGCGTTTTCAATGTCGGGTCCTGCCAAGAACCTGACCGTCATTGGCAAAGGCAAGTCGCAACTTGATGCCTATTTGGAAGCAGCAGCAAAAGCAGAGGGTCGTACACCCGAAATGGAACCGACCCCAGAAAAAGGTTTTTATTATCGTTCCGACCATTTTAGCTTCGCCAAGCTCGGCGTGCCGATGGTCTATTTCGAAGGCGGCGATGATCTGATAATTGGCGGTAAAGCAGCAGCACAGGCGGCCGCAGACGATTATGAGAAAAACCGATACCACGCCCCCGACGATGAATTTGACGAATATTGGGACTGGTCAGGCGTTATGTCCGATCTGAAACTTTATTACCGCGTTGGCCGGATGCTTGCGATGACCAATGCATGGCCGAACTGGAACGAAGGCGACGAATTCCGCGCGGTTCGTGACAAAAGCCGCAGCGGGAAATAATCCATGGCGTTTTGCATGCCCGCGGAATGGGCACCCCATGAATCCGTTTGGATTGGCTTTCCAAGTTCGAAGGATGCCTGGGGTGAACCGCTGTGTCGCGCCCAGCAACAGATTGCGGCTTTTGCCAATGCCGTTCATGCCTCTGGCCATGGTGAGCATGTCTATTTGATTGCAGGGAGCGCCGAAGCCGCCGCGATTGCTATAGATCTTGTAGATAGCGGGGTTCATGTCGAACAGCGCCATATAGGCGACGTCTGGCTGCGCGATACCGGCTGCATCATTGTGAAGGACGGCAATCTCCGTATCGCCCGCGATTTTGGTTTTAATGGATGGGGTGGCCGCTTCGATTATCCGGGCGACAAAAGCATTGGCTACGACCTCGCCATTGCTGCAGGCTTTGACGTTACCAAGGCTGACTGGATATTAGAGGGCGGCTCAATCGATGTGGACGGTGAAGGTCTTGCCGCAACCACGGTTGATTGCTTGTTGAACCCGAACCGTAACCCTTCGCTCAATAAGAAGGCGATTGAAGCGCGGCTTCGTGATGACCTTGGAATTGAACGCCTGCTGTGGCTGGGCGACGGCTTGGCGAATGATCATACCGATGGGCATATCGACAATCTCGCGCGCTTTGTCGGTGTTAACCACATCCTCATTCCGCAAGGCACAGGGGCCGATGACCCCAATGGAGCCGTTTTTGAAGATGCTCGGAAACGTGCGGAAGCATTTGGGTGCCAGGTCAGCCTCATGCCCTCGGTCGGCCGATTCCTGCAGGACGGAGAAGCGGTTCCCGCCAGCTATATGAATTTTTACATCGGCAATGCAGCCATTGTCGTGCCTATTTATGGGGTGCATAATGATGATGCAGCCATTGCCACTTTGGCGTTATTATTCCCCGACCGACAGGTTGTGGGCGTCATGGCGGACGCAGTATTGACCGGCGGCGGTAGTTTTCATTGCTCCAGTCAACAAGTGCCGAAGTGACACTATTGGAATTTCATGCGCCCATAACCATATCCGGAGCACGCAAACAAGAAGAGGATTTCCAATGAAAAAAGCTTTTCTACTCGCCCTAGCTGCAACCACTTTAGCCGCCCCAGCCTTTGCCAACCATCATGGGACCAATAAGGCCGACCACGACAAAATGCAGAAGGCACATCAGGAACGTCTGGCCAAAATCCTCGCCGACCCAGCCCGAGCAAATGACGCCAAGCGCGACCAGTATCGCCACCCAGCAGAAACATTTGAATTTTTTCGCCTTCACCCCGATCATGTGATCGGTGAATATGCTCCTGGAGGTGCTTGGGTTTCGCGCCTTCTTGGACGCTATGTCAACGAAGATGGCAAATATACTGGCCTGTATTTTGGCACAAAAACCCACTTCAGCGACCAGCAAAAACAGGGCATTGCAACTGCCATCACTAAATTTCCGTCGGATGTTGCGGCCGTATCTGGCCGACCCGCAACCTATTTTAACGCGTTTTCCCTCAGCGAAATCCCTGAGAATGCAAAGGGCGCTTTTGACCGTATTTTGGTGATGCGAATGATGCACAACCTGATCAGCTGGAACATTGCGGACGCCGAAGTAAAAGCCATGCGCGACCTGTTGAAACCCGATGGCCTACTCGGCATCGAACAACACCGTGCGAAGGTAGACGCACCCTATAGCTATACCAATGGCAGTAAAGGCTATATGCGCGAAGCCGACATCATCAACTTCATGGAAATCCATGGCTTTGAACTTGTCGCCAAGAGCGAAGTGAACGCCAACCCCAAGGACAGCGCAAACTGGCCCGACGGCGTGTGGACATTACCGCCTGCACTGCGTTTGAAAGACGTCGATCGCGCAAAATATGAGGCGATTGGCGAAACCGACCGGATGACTTTGTTGTTCAAAAAGCGCGCATGATGATTTTGTGGCGGCAGCGGCGCGAATGCGTGTCGCTGCCATCGCAAAACATGCTAAATGTCCGGTCTGACGACAATGGTGATTGCGGCGCGTTTCTTCGTGCGGCTATAGACGCGGCATGACCAGAAACATCACCGTAGCCGCGTTGCAATTACCATTATCGGCAAACGAAGCCGAAAACATTGATGCCGTGAGCGATCTCGTCTCGCAGGCAGCTGACCTTGGCGCACAAATCATCCTACCGCCTGAACTGTTTTCAGGTCCCTATTTCTGTAAAACACAGGAAGAAGCGCATTTCGCATTGGCGCAGCCAACGTTGGATCACCCTGCGGTAAAGGCCATGGCGAAACTCGCCAAACGCCTTAATGTTGCTATCCCTGCAAGCTTCTTCGAACGCGACGGTGCACATTTCTACAACAGCATCGCCATGATTGATGCCAATGGCGAAATCATGGGCGTCTATCGCAAGAGCCACATTCCAGACGGCCCCGGCTATCAAGAGAAATATTATTTCCGCCCGGGCAATACCGGATTTAAGGCTTGGGACATTTTCGGTACGCGCATCGGAGTCGGCATTTGCTGGGACCAATGGTACCCAGAATGCGCGCGGGCTATGGCCTTGATGGGCGCTGAGCTTTTATTCTACCCCACAGCCATCGGTGCAGAGCCGCAGGATGCGACATTGGACACGCGGCACATGTGGCGGCGGGCAATGGTCGGCCATGCTGTATCAAACTGTATGCCCGTCATTGCGGCCAATAGGGTTGGCAGCGAAGACGAGCATGGTCAGACGGCACAAAAATTTTACGGCACCAGCTTCATCGCCAATGAATGGGGCGATGTTGTCTGCGACCTGGATGACGCTGAAACCGGCGTCTTGGTATCTACCTTTGACCTTGACCAAACCCGCGCGCACCGCGCCAGCATGGGCTTCTTCCGCGACCGTCGCCCAATATTATACACACGCCTTGCCGAGGATATCTGATCTGTCGCATCTCTATCTCATTGGCATAGGTTCAAATCAGCCACATCCGGTCATTGGGACGCCAAACCGCATCATCCCGCAAGCGATAGCGGCGCTGGAGATGGATGACATTGATGTCTTCGCGCACTCCGCGACCATTCAATCCAGCCCGATAGGGCCATCATCACGCCGTTTTGCCAATGCGGCGGCGGTAGTGGCGACCGAACTGGAACCGCCTGCACTGCTTGCCCGCCTGCATGAAATCGAGAGCCATTTCGGACGCGTCCGTCGCGGCCAAAGCTGGCGCGCTCGGGTGCTGGACCTCGACATTCTCTTATGGTCCGGCGGCATGTGGGCCGACAGCAACCCGGGGCTTTCCATCCCCCATCCAGGCCTGCGTTCGCGCGGTTTTGTCCTCACGCCCGCCGCCATGGTTGCCCCCGATTGGCGCGACCCTGTGTCCGGTCTTAACATTCGTCACCTGCAATCGCGATTTAACCGACCAAAGGCGCTTGACCAGTCCCCCCACCGCCATTAGGGGGAGCGCTCTCCTTTGAACCTATGATGGTTCAGGCAGGGGGGCCCTTAGCTCAGTCGGTAGAGCAACTGACTTTTAATCAGTAGGTCGCTGGTTCGAACCCAGCAGGGCTCACCATATAATTAGGGAGCGGAACTCAGTATTGGGTCCCGCCCCGTTTCG
Organism: uncultured Sphingomonadales bacterium; assembly: GCA_903868245.1. Lineage (GTDB taxonomy): Bacteria > Pseudomonadota > Alphaproteobacteria > Sphingomonadales > Sphingomonadaceae > Sphingorhabdus_B. The sequence goes on from CAIPUN010000060.1 coordinate 6,718, forward strand.
AACCTATTATTGGCCGGTGAACGCTGCTTTGCGCTTTTCCACGAACGCTTTGGTGCCTTCGACAGCATCGCTCGAGCTGCCGGCAATCCGTTGCCCTTCGGCTTCAGCGAGCAATTGTTCGGCGTAAGAGTTTTCCAACGCGGTCAGGATGTTTTTGCGCATCACCGCATATGCGACGGTCGGGCCATTGGCGAGCCGGGTCGCCAGAGCGCGCGCTTCTGTCTGCAACGATTCATCTTCGACGCATTTGTATATCATGCCCCAATCAGCCGCTTTTTCACCGCTGATTTTTTCACCTAGCAACATCATTTCTGTGGCGCGCGCTTTGCCAACCAAGCGTGGTAGCATCCACGATGCGCCTCCGTCAGGGACGAGGCCAATATTTACAAAAGCCTGAAGAAAATATCCGGATTTGCCCGCAATTACAAAATCGCCGCATAGTCCGATGGAGCAGCCAACCCCGGCTGCAGCGCCGTTGATGGCCGTGACGATGGGCATATTCAAACGCGCGAGGTTCATCATCAGCGGGTTATAATGGCGTGTCAATGCGATGTAACTGCCTTCCCCGCGGGCAACCGATCGGTCACCGCGTGCGGATAGATCCGCGCCGGAACAAAAGCCACGCCCTGCGCCAGTAATGACAAGACAGCGTGCGTCGCCAAGACCATTGGAAACGGCATCGTTTATTTCACCGGCCATTTCGAGTGAGCAAGCGTTCATACGTTCAGGGCGGTTGAGGGTGATAGTTGCAATCTTATCGGCAACATCCAAAGTGATCGTTTCATAAGTCATAATTAGGCGCCCTCCTCCGGCGTTCGTCTTCCTGTCGGCTAATTCAGTCGCGCGTTCCGAGCAAGTCTCGTGCGACCACCCAATTGTGAATTTCGCTTGGCCCATCATAAATGCGCATCGTCCGCAATTTGTTGGAAAGTAGATAAAGCGGCACTTCACGCGTCATCCCCATACCGCCAAACATCTGCATCGCATGGTCGACAATGTCATAAGCATTTTCGGTGCAATAGGATTTGATCATCGAAATTTCTTGTCTGGTGTCACGCCCTTCATCCATTTTCCATGCGCAATCATATGTCATCAATCGCATGGCATGAATCCGTATGGCGGCATCAGAAACCCAATTCTGCACCGTTTGGCGGGACGATAAAGGTTTGCCAAAAGTCACGCGTTGCGGCGCATATTCGATCATCATATCAAGCGCGCGCTGCGCCATACCAATTGACCAAGAGGCCATTTCTATCCGTCTTGTGCCCAACCGGACTTGCATTGGCAAAAACCCCTGTCCACGCTTGCCGAGCAGTTTCCAGCCTGGGACGCGGCAATCGTCGAGCGCAATTTCATAGGTCGCCGTGCCGTCGATCATCGGAATTTTACGCAGGACATTGAAACCCGGTGTGTCGCGGTCGACCAGAAATGCCGACATGCCATTTCGGCCTTCGGCATTTTTGTCGGTCACGGCCATCAATATGGTAAAATCGGCCTCGTCGGCTTTCGTGATCCAGATTTTGCGCCCGTTGATAATCCAGTCGTCGCCATCCTGAACGGCGGTGGTCTTCATCAATTGCGGGTCGGCGCCTGCGCCGGGTTCCGATATACCAATAGCAGATATCGTCTCGCCGCGCACATAAGGCGCCAGATAATGTGCGCGCTGCTTTTCGTCCGCAGCAGCCATCATCATGCGTAAATTGGGCGAGTCTGGCGGGATTGTGTAAGGCGTAACCGTCCGTCCAAGTTCTTCGCCAACACCAACCATAGCGACCATCGGCAAGTTCATGCCGCCCACTTCCTCTGGCGCATCCAATCCCCATAGGCCCAGATCCTTGGACACGAGATCAACACGCGCCTGTTCTTCTTTGGTCAGATAACTGCCTTTGCCCGCGGTCTCGCGCGCCAACACGTCGCTTTCTAGTGGCATAAGTTGGGAGTCCACAAATTTGCGGACAAGGTCTTTGAGCATCTGATGCTCTTCAGCGAGTGCGAAATTCATGGGCGTATCCTTGACTTAATAGCTTCGCGGAAGACCGAGAACATGCTCGGCAAGGTAACTGAGGATCAGGTTAGTACTAATCGGAGCAACGGTATAAAGGCGCGCCTCGCGGAATTTTCGTTCGACATCATATTCTTCTGCAAAGCCAAAACCACCATGCGTTTGCACGCACATGTCGGCGGCGGCCCAGCTTGCTTCTGACGCAAGAAGTTTCGCCATATTCGCCTCTGCTCCCGGGTTACCGCCCGCGTCAAACACCTGCGCCGCATGATGGACCATCAATTCTGCTGCACACATTTGTGCGTAGCAGCGCGCGATCGGAAACTGCACACCTTGGTTCTGACCGATGGCGCGACCAAAAACATTGCGTTCTTTAGAGTAATCCGTCGCTTTTTTGATAAACCATTTGGCATCACCAATACATTCGGCGGCAATGAGGATACGCTCGGCATTCATGCCCGACAGGATGTAGCGGAAACCTTTACCCTCCTCACCAACCAAGGCGGATGCTGGAATCCGCATGTCATCGAAGAATATTTCGGTCGTTGAATGGTTCATCATCGTCCGGATAGGCTTGATCGTCATGCCATTCCCGACCACTTTGCGCATATCGACCAAAAAGATGGAGAGCCCTTCGGTCTTACTCGCCACTTCTTCACGCGGGGTCGTGCGTGCCAGTAACATCATGAGGTCCGAATATTCCGCACGACTGGTCCAGATTTTCTGACCATTGATGATGTAATCGTCGCCATCCCTAACTGCGACCGTCCGCAGCGAAAGCGTATCGGTACCGCTGATCGGTTCAGATACACCAAAGGCCTGCAGGCGTAGTTCCCCTGTTGCAATGCGTGGCAGATATTCCTGCTTCTGTGCTGCGCTGCCATATTTCAGCAGCGTATTCATAATGTACATCTGCGCATGGGCCGAAGCGCCATTACAGCCGGACGCTTGAATTTCTTCCATGATCACAGCGGCGGCATCAAGCTTTAACCCTGATCCCCCATAGACTTCCGGGATCAGCGCAGCGAGAAACCCCGCTTTGGTGAGCGCATCGACAAATTCACCGGGATAGGAACGTTCCTGGTCTTTTTTCCGCCAATATTCGCCAGGAAACTCCGCGCATAATGCTTGGACCGCACGGCGTATTTCGCTAATATCTGGGCTTTCAGACATTCAGTTGTTTCCTTTGCGCGGCTGCCGCTGTGACTTGCCGTCCATCGGCGGCAAAGGCGGCCATTTCGATTTCATCCCCCGATCCACGCATCACAAGATGCAAAGCCTCGCCACAGATTGCCGGCGAGAGGCCTCGGTAAGAAAAATGTGCCAACGCATTATCACCGAGTTCCCGTCGCGCCAAATCCAGTAAAAATGTCGCCGTCAACGGACCATGGACAACAAGCCCGCGATAGCGCTCTTCGCCTTGCGTATAAGGTAGATCATAATGGATGCGATGGCTGTTGAACGTTAGCGCGGAGAAGCGGAATAAAAGTGTTTCGGTTGGTACAAGCATGCGGTGCTTGCTCCAACCCTCTGCGTCGAAGCTTCCCACAATATTTTCAGGCGGTGATAAAGCAGCGCATGCCGCGGCGGCAGAACGATACACGATGCTCTGCACCTCGCGAACCGCCATGCCCGCTTCGCCAAAGGTTTCATGGGCGACATCGACAAATACTAATTGGCCAGATCCGCCAGATTTTTCAGTGATGGATTGAACGCGCGACGTCCGGGTAACGGCTTCACCTAACTGCAGGGGTGCAAAAAAATCGACTTTGCTGGATGCCCACATGCGGCGCGGCAATGGTACGGGCGGAAGGAAACTTTGCGGGCTGTCATCACGCACAGGGTGGCCATCTGGTCCCAATTGCGCAGTTGCTGCGTCTGGCACGCATAAGCACCAATGGAGCCCCTGTGGTACCGTGCTATCGCCGGTAGCGTCACGATCAAAAGTCGCAAGCCAGCGCGCCACCAAACCATGTTCGATGCGATCTGTCCGCACTTCTTCACGTCCAATCCAAGCGTCCCATGCACTCATTTGTTGCGACCTCCCATCAGACCCTTGGCTATCACTTGCGCTTGAATTTCGGCGGCGCCTTCAAAAATATTCAAAATGCGTGCATCGCACAAAACACGGCTGATTTCATATTCCAGCGAATAGCCATTGCCACCATGAATTTGTAGGGCTGCATCGGCATTATTCCACGCCACGCGGGCAGCCAGCAGTTTCGCCATGCCAGCCTCAATATCGCATCTTTTGTCCAAATCCTTTGCGCGCGCCGCTGCATAAGTCAGTTCACGCGACATCACGAAATCAGCCAAGCTCATGGCAATTTTATCGGCAACGCGGGGAAAACCGACAATCGACTTGCCAAATTGCTTGCGGTTAACGGCATAGTCGAGGCCCAGCTCTAACGCGCGCCTGGCAACACCTACGGCCCGCGCTGCCGTCTGAATACGCGCGCCTTCAAATGTGCGCATCAACTGTTTGAATCCCTGCCCTTCTTGACCGCCCAGCAAGGCATCATCAGGCGCAATCATAGCATCAAATTGCAGCGCATATTCCCGCATGCCACGATAACCCAGCACTTCTATTTCGCTGCCGGACATGCCCTCTGCGGGAAAGGCATCTGATTCTGTTCCGCGCGGCTTTGGCACCAGCAACATGGATAGTCCCGCATAGCCCTTTATTTCAGGGGCTGTGCGCACGAGCATCGTCATCAGATCAGAGCGACTGGCATGGGTGATCCAAGTCTTTGCGCCGTCAATGATCCAATTTCCATTATCACGCCGCGCCCGTGTCTGTAACGCGCCAAGGTCAGAACCCGTGTCGGGTTCCGTAAACACTGCGGTTGGCAAGACTGCTCCACTCGCGATTTTCGGCAGCCAATGCGCCTTTTGCGGTTCGGTGCCGCCCATGGAAATCAATTCACCAGCGATTTCAGACCGTGTGCTCAGCGAACCCGCACCAATCCAGCCACGCGAGAGCTCTTCGGTTATCACACACATGACCAGCTTGGATAAGCCAAGACCGCCATATTCGGCAGGAATACACACGCCAAAAGTCCCGAGCTGCGCCATTTCATTGATGGTCTCATCGGGGATCAGGTCATTCGCAAGGTGCCACTTGTGCGCGTGTGGCAATATTTTGCTTTCCGTAAATCGTCGATATTGGTCGCGGATAACGTCCAGTTCGCCGTCATGCAGCTTCTCGCTTGGCATCTGCCCATCAGCCAACGCTTGCGCCACTGCAGCCCTCGTTTCTGTTTGGTTGTCATTAAACCAAGACACGCAATTTTGGGCGAGCGATTCTGCAGCGCTGGTGATTCCAAGATCGATAGGACGGAAAATTTCGTTCTGGCCCATTGGCAACCCGCCGGTCAGTTGCGCCAGAGTTTCTGCAAAAATAAGCGATGCGACCAATTGGTCAAGCTGGGTACCGCCGTCATTACTCTGAAGCCAACCGCACACCGCTTCCAACGCCGCAACACTGGTTGCTATCCAAGCAAGTCCGTGTGCGGCGCGTTGATTGCTATCAATATCACTCTGCACCAAATGCACAGCGAGCGCCGATTCTGCTGCATCGCGATAGCCCTCAGCGGCTTTTAGAGCGGCCGCAAAGCTCATGCGCGCTCAAATACCGCCGCAATTCCCTGACCGCCGCCAATGCACATCGTTTCAAGACCGAAACGGACGTCCCGGCGATGCATCTCGCGGGTGAGGTTCGCCAATATCCGACCACCAGTTGCGCCAATGGGATGGCCAAGCGAAATGCCAGACCCGTTGACGTTAAGCATGTCATGACGACCGTCATCATCCGACCAGCCCCAGCCCTTGAGACAGGCCAACACCTGCGGCGCAAACGCCTCGTTCAATTCAATCAGACCGATGTCGTCCCAAGAAAGGCCATTGCGCGCAAAGAGCCGCTCTGTGGCAGGCACCGGACCATAGCCCATTCGCGAAGGCTCGCAGCCGGCGGCGGCCCAGCTATGAAAATATGCGATGGGCTCAAGCCCCAGTTCTTCAAGCTTATCCTCCGCTACAACAAGGCATGCTGCGGCCGCGTCATTTTGCTGGCTCGCATTGCCCGCCGTAACAACGCCACCTTCGAGCGGACGTAAAGACGCCATAGTTTCGACCGTGGCATCGGCGCGATAGCCTTCGTCATGGTCAAAGACGATTGGATCACCCTTTCTTTGCGGAATGCTGACTGGCACCAATTCATCATCAAACAAGCCGTTCGCCCATGCCGCAGCTGCACGTTGATGCGATCGCGCTGCATAAGCATCGCAAGCTTCGCGGCTGATGCCATGGTCTTTTGCTAGATTTTCTGCGGTCTCAATCATGCCACTAATCACGCCAAAACGCTCGACTGGCTGGCTCATCACCCGCCCACGCGTCAGGCGATCATGCAGCGTCAGATTGCCGGCACGAACGCCTTTGCGGATATCCGTAGTGTAGTGCTCGACGTTGGACATGCTTTCGCAACCACCGGCGACCACCACATCGCTAACCCCCGTTTGTACCATCATCGCAGCATTCACAATTGCTTGCAGGCCAGATCCACAACGACGGTCGACTTGATACCCCGGAACCTCAATCGGAAGGCCCGCCGCAAGCCAAGCCCAATGTCCAATGCAAGGTGCTTCTCCATTGCCATAGCCTTGGGCAAATACCACGTCGTCCACGCGGGTCGGATCAATCTTTGTCCGCTCGATCAGTGCCTTGAGGATGATACCGCCCAAGTCACCTGCGTTGAGTGAGGATAAGGCACCGCCAAATTTGCCGACGGGCGTGCGGATGGGGGCGACAATAGCGGCACGGCGAAGCTTATTCATTTAGCAATTCCTATTATTCCAGAGTCAATAAGACGGGCAATTTCGCCCGAGGACAGGCCAAGCGACGTACTCAATATTTCCTCGCTATGCTCCCCGTTGCGTGGAGCTGCCTTTGCGTCACCACGCTGCAATTGGGGAATGCTACCAAAGGCACCAGCGGCAGGATAATTGAAACCCGATGGGTTCGCGTCAAAGGCCGAAAACATGGGATTGTTCCCGACCAAGCGTGGATCATGCGCAGCGTCCAACATGGTTCGATAGGCCGAGTGAACAATTCCTGCCTCATCAAGCGTGGCAGCCATCACCGCGTGATCCAGCGAACCAATCGCTTTTTCAAACAAAGGATAAAGCGCATCACGATGTTCAAAGCGAAGCCCATCATCTTTGGCGAAGCTAACGCCGCGCGCCGTCTCAATCGCCTCCACTTGCGCCTTCAGACCTAGCGCACCAATCAGGTTCGCCCATTGGCGGTGCGTAACAACAACGATCATGGTGCGTATATTGTCTTTGGTAACGAAATCACGCCCAAACAAACCATAGACCGCGTTGCCAAGCCGAGGACGATTGGTCTTGTTATGCAGCACTTCGGCTATACCGCCCAGATTGGAAACTGTGCCGATGGCTACATCCGACAGGGGAATGCGGACTTCACTGCCTTCCCCAGTTTGTTCGCGCCTCCGAATGGCGGCCAGCATGGCAAATGCAGCATAGGCGCCGCTGATGATATCCCACGCAGGCAAAACATGGTTGACTGGTTCTGGGCCAGCCCCAGTCATCATGGGATAACCAACGGCATTGTTCACGGTATAGTCGAGTGCAGGCGCACCATCGGCCCAGCCCATCACCCGGACGGTGACAAGATCAGCACGCCCTTCCGCCAATATCGCATGTGACAAGAAACCCTCGGCTGGGAAATTAGTGATGAACTGCCCTGTCGCCCGAACGAGTTCCTGCAACAATTCACGTCCTTGCTGACTAGATAAATCAAGTGCCAGCGACTTTTTGGCACGATTTAGATTTTCCCAGTACAGCGAGTCATTAGCCTCAGTCACTGGCCAGCGATGATAATCAGGGCCGCCCCCAATTTGGTCGACACGGATGACCTCTGCGCCGAACTGCGCGCAATATAGACCAGCCGTCGGTGACGCCACAAAGGACGACGCCTCGATAATCTTCAGTCCATCCAACAAGTTATACATGCATCAGGCTTCCAACATCAGGATTGGGCAGCCCATTCACGCAGCATATGTTTCGCAATCTGGAGCTGCAAAATTTGCGTCGTACCCTCATAAATCCGGTAAATGCGGGCGTCGCGGTAGAAGCGCTCCGCGTCATATTCCGCAAGATAGCCAGCACCGCCGTAAATCTGGACAACACGATCAACGACCCTACCACACATTTCGGTGGCGAATACCTTGGCCGCAGCGGCCTTTCGCAGGACATTCTCGCCTGCATCAGCCCGGCGGGCAGCATCATCGAGCATACATTCAGCGGCGTAGATTTCGATGTCACTATCCGCCAGCATTTGCTGGATAAGTTGGAAGTTGGCAATGGGTTCGCCAAAGGCTTTACGTTCATTGGCGTAACGCAGAGCGCTATCGAGCGCACGGCGGGCATATCCCGCAGCCGCAGCGCCAACGGACAGGCGTCCATTATCGAGGCTCTGCATCGCAAAGCCAAAGCCCTTACCTTCTTCGCCGCCCAAGATCGCATCGGCCGGCAATTTTACATCTTCCATAATGATATCGGCAATGTGGCTTCCCGCCTGCCCCATTTTCTTGTCGGAATTACCCACGCTAATGCCAGCCGTGTCCATAGGTACAATAAAGGCCGAAACATGGGCATTTTTTGGCAAGGCTTCTTTGCTGGTTCGCGCCATAATCAGCGCAACCTTTGCGAAGGGCGCATTGGTTATGTACCGCTTGGTCCCATTTAATACCCAGCCATTACCGGATTTCACCGCGATGGTCTGCATAGCAGCAGAATCCGAGCCGGACCCTGGCTCCGTAAGCCCGAATGAGGCAATTTCACCCGCTGCCAAACGCGGTAGCCATTCTGCTTTCTGTGCGTCAGTGCCACCATTTTTGAAAGCCGAACACACCATCCCGATGTTGATAGATGTAATTGACCTATAACAGGGCATGGCATAGCTCAATTCACGGATCGTGCGGATATATTGCTGAATATTCATTCCCGCGCCGCCATATTCTTCGGGCATCGTCAAACCAAACAGACCCATGTCGCGCATTTCGGCAAGGATCGGGTCAGGAATTATGTCTGTTTCGAGAATTTCCTTCTCAGCTGGAATTAACCGTTCGCGAACATAGCGTTGAAGCTGCGCAATAAACTGTTCGAAAATGTCGTTATCCATGATGTCCGCCTCCCCTGAGATTCAAAAATATCATTTCCGTATGCGCTCTCACTCACCAATCTTGCATCGTAAATTCGAAAAACTGTTTGGCAAAGCCGTGACATTAGGTTCAACACTTGTCGACAGAAATGCTACTTTCCCATTCCGCTCATTACAGATAGATCTCATGACTGTTAGGTCCAGAATTTGTAATCACTTGCATTTGGTTATCTTCGCTAAAACAGAGATATTCGCCCATGCAAGAATGTCTTGTTTGCCCGACGCTATGAAACCTGACTATGAAGCGCATAGGAAGAATATCAAACCATGACCAAAACCCTGACGCATCTCGCCCGCCTTGAGGCAGAAGCAATCCACATCATGCGGGAGGTTGTTGCCGAAGCTGACAAGCCGGTGATGCTGTATAGCGTGGGTAAGGACAGCGCCGTTATGCTCCATTTGGCGCGCAAGGCATTCTATCCGGCGCCTCCGCCATTTCCATTGCTTCATATCGATACAACGTGGAAATTCAAGGCGATGTACGCGTTGCGTGAAAAGGCTGCACGCGATGCCGGTATGGAATTGCTGGTGCATCAAAACCCCGAGGCACATGCGCGTGGCATCAACCCTTTTGATCACGGATCATTGCACACCGACATGTGGAAAACCCAAGGGCTAAAGCAAGCGCTTGACCGATATGGTTTTGATGTCGCCTTTGGTGGAGCAAGGCGTGATGAGGAAAAGAGCCGGGCTAAGGAACGCATTTTCTCCTTCCGCACTGCGACCCATATCTGGGACCCAAAGAACCAGCGGCCCGAATTATGGAACCTGTATAATGCCCGCAAGGCGAAAGCAGAGAGCATAAGGGTCTTCCCCATCTCCAACTGGACCGAGCTCGATATCTGGCAATATATCCATCTTGAGAATATCGAGATTGTGCCGCTATATTTCAGCGCGCCGCGCCCCACGGTCACACGCGACGGCATGCTTCTGATGGTCGATGATGAACGTTTCCCTTTGAAGAAAGGCGAGGTTCCCGTCGAACGCTCGATCCGTTTCCGGACGCTTGGCTGCTATCCGCTAACGGGCGCTGTCGAGAGTATGGCGTCAACCTTGCCTGAAGTTATCCAGGAAATGCTGCTGACAACCACCTCGGAACGCCAAGGGCGCGCGATTGACCATGATCAGGCCGCAAGCATGGAGAAAAAGAAACAGGAGGGCTATTTCTGATGTCAGATGTGCCCCCCCATAATAGCATTTATAAAACCGATAAGCTTATTGCTTCGGACATAGACGCCTACCTGAATGTCCACCAGCATAAGTCGCTTTTGCGGTTCATCACCTGCGGCTCCGTAGATGACGGCAAATCGACTCTCATCGGTCGATTATTGTACGATTCCAAAATGATTTTTGAAGATCAACTTGCGACTTTGGAATCCGATTCCAAACGAATGGGCACGCAAGGCCAGGAAATTGACTTTGCTTTGCTTGTGGACGGTCTTGCAGCTGAGCGTGAGCAAGGCATCACGATCGACGTCGCCTACCGATTTTTCGCCACAGAGAAGCGAAAATTCATCGTCGCCGATTGCCCCGGCCATGAACAATATACACGGAATATGGTAACGGGCGCATCAACGGCCGACCTTGCTGTAATCTTGATCGACGCCCGAAAAGGGGTACTCCTCCAAACACGGCGTCATAGCTACCTTGCCAAGTTATTGGGCATTCGAAACATCGTTCTGGCCGTGAACAAGATGGACCTGATCGATTATAATCAGGCAAAATATGATGCTATCGTTGCCGAATATACCTCATTTGCGAATAGTATCGGCATAGACGATTTTACCGCCATGCCGATTTCCGGTTTCAAAGGCGATAACATCACAGAGCGTTCCGTCCATATGCCATGGTATACAGGGCAACCGCTGATAACGCATTTGGAGACCGTCGCGCTGGATAACGACGCGGACCAAACCAAAGCATTGCGAATGCCAGTACAATGGGTCAACCGCCCAAATCTGGATTTTCGGGGATTTTCAGGCCAGATCGCAACCGGCACACTGCGTCCCGGTGATTCCATTCGAGTGCTGCCGTCTGGTAAGACGTCAACGATCACCAAGATCGTCACGCTGGATGGCGAGCTTAGCGAAGCCGTTGCAGGTCAATCGGTCACCCTGTGCTTTGCTGATGAAATCGACTGTTCACGCGGAGATGTGATTGCCGCAGCAGACAATCCACCCGAGATGTCCGACCAGTTTGAAAGCACCATTGTCTGGATGGCTGACGAGGCTTTGGTTCCGGGACGAGCCTATTGGCTTAAGCTTGGGACGCAAACGGTTTCCGCCACTGTTCAGTCGCCAAAATACGCAATCAGTGTAAACAACATGGAGCATATGGCCGCCAAGACGTTGGAACTCAACGCTATTGGGGTCGCGGAAATATTAACTGACAAAGCTATTGTGTTCGAACCCTATGTGAACAACCATGTTCTGGGCGGATATATTCTGATCGATAAGATCACCAATGCGACCGTTGCGGCCGGCATGCTGCACTTTTCTCTGCGTCGCGCACAGAATGTTCATTGGCAAGCGACCGACATTGGTCGCGAGGCACATGCTGCGCTTAAAAACCAAAAACCAAAGATATTATGGTTCACCGGTCTTTCTGGTTCGGGTAAATCGACAATTGCCAATGAAGTGGAAAAAACACTCAATCTGCTGAACCGGCATACATTTTTGCTCGATGGCGACAATATTCGCCACGGCCTCAATAAGGATTTGGGCTTTACCGAAACCGACCGGATTGAAAACATTCGCCGAGTCGGTGAAGTTGCAAAGCTGATGGCAGATGCAGGCCTTATTGTCCTGACTGCGTTTATTTCGCCTTTTCGCGCGGAACGAGACATGGTGCGCGCGATGATGCCTGAAGGTGAGTTTATCGAGATATTCGTCGACACGCCACTTGAGGTCGCTGAGGCGCGCGACGTGAAGGGGCTTTATAAAAAGGCCCGCGCTGGACAATTAAAGAATTTTACAGGTATCGACAGTCCCTATGAACCACCCGAAAACCCAGACATCCGCGTGAACACAGTTGAAATGAGCGCTGCCGAAGCCGCGGAACATATCGTTCGTCAATTGATGCCGCTGAAATGAGCATTATAGCCGATGATAGCGCATTGGCTGCGCATTTAGCCGAAATCGCAGGCAAATTACTGTTGCAAGTGCGGGACAGCGGGCTGCTGTCATTGAAAGCGCTGGGTAAAGCTGGCGATCAGACCGCTAACCAGTTTTTGATCCATGCAATTACCGAACAACGGCCTGACGACGGATTGTTGTCGGAAGAAAGCAAGGATACCGATGCGCGCCTATCAAAATCGCGCGTGTGGATCATTGATCCAGTCGATGGCACCAGAGAATATGGTGAAGGCCGCACCGATTGGGCTGTCCACGTCGCGCTCGCTATAGATGGCGCGCCAGTAATTGGTGCGGTTGCACTGCCCGGTCTAGGTATTGTTTTGAGAAGCGACCAGCCGACTGAAATTCCCGCCGCCCCAAATAAACTGCGCATGGTGATAAGTCGCACAAGGCCCGCAGCGGAAACCCTGACCGTAGCAAATGCTTTAGGCGCTGAGTGCATTCCAATGGGTTCAGCAGGCGCGAAGGCAATGGCAGTCGTGCGTGGTGAGGCGGACATCTACCTACACAATGGCGGGCAGTATGAATGGGACAATTGCGCACCAGCCGCCGTCGCTGCCGCTTTTGGCCTGCACGTAAGCCGTATTGATGGTAGCGCTTTGGTTTATAACCAGGCGGATACTTACATCCCAGACTTGCTGATTTGTCGCAAAGAGCATGCCCAGAGCGTATTGAACGCGCTGAAGGCAGCCACGTCGGTCACCTGAGCGACCGATCCGATGTTTTTAAAACAACCCCGGAACTTCACGCTGCGCTGTGCTGGCGTTTATCGGCGCAGGTAAAACACGACGTTCGTTTCGTGAATTTATGTTTTGCGCGCTTTGGGCGAGCGGGATTGGCGTGCAACTGCGTCCCGCCACGAAATCCAGCGCCGCGCGAAGCGATGCCTCTTGCGGGTCACCTAAAGGCCGGGTGATATCGTCATCCGCCTTACAAGTGGTGCGCATGGTGCCTGCAAGGCCGGAAAAATAATCACCCTGCCCGGCAGCATTCTCGTTGGAAAAAGCAACAACGCGAATTCGGTCATCACAAGCTGTCAGATCAAGCGCGATCTGCCCAACGGGCTTACCGAAACTGTTGCTGCCCACCAAAGCGGCATTGGCCCCGAGGAACGGCACGAAGGCCACCGCTACATTTTCGCTGGCAGACGCCGTAGCTCTGGTGGAGATGAACGCGATCTTCACGGGTGACACAGACTGCGTTTGCGGCGCAAAGCGACGCGTTTTATTATATTCGGCTGACTTTGACGCGCGGAAACGCGTAACTGAGAAAATGTCGCTGCTAGAGCGGTTGCCGCCAAGCAAGTCGCCCATCACCTCCGCCGTTGCGACAAGCCCGCCGCCATTATAGCGGAAATCGATAACAAAGTTTGTGATGCCCTGTGCGCGGAAATCGGCGAACGCGGTGCGTAACTGATTATCTGCAGTCGAAATGAAGGTTCGCATGTTGATGTATCCAACACGCTGTCCGCCGCCATTGTCGATAATCTTTACGCCATAACGCGATGACAGCGGCCTAACTTCATATTCTGCTTTGGCCACCGTGACATTGCGTGTGCCGGTTGCGTCAACAATGCGCAATACGCGGCTGGTCCCAACGGTATTCGGACCTAAAGCGCTGGATACGCCCGCAGAGCCTTGCGCCGCAATTATGTCAGATACCAGCTGGATATTCGAAGAATTTGTTCCGATTCCTAGAATTTCCGTGCCTCGGTCAATACCCGCGGCAAGCGCTGGCGCGCCCTCGAAGGCTTCGATAACGAACACACGTGTGCCTTGATAGGAAAAGCGCACGCCGAACCCGGCTGTCGCACCTGACAAGAAATAAGCGTCTTCCTCTTGGATTGAGGTAACATAAGTGAAATACCGGTCACGTCCTTGGCCACGAGCTGTCGCGGTTAAAGCATTAATATATTCGTCAACCGTGCTGTAAGCTGAGGGGCTAAGCGTTGTTGGCAGCGTTTCTGGAAACAAATACCATTCATTCAGAACGCCTGCTGCAACATTCTGCCGATTGAGCAAACTACAAGTCGTCGAAGTCGGCGGCGGTGGTGGAGATGGAGGCGTTGGTGGAACGGTGACTGTGTCGTTACCCGAACCACTTCCGCCGCCGCCACATGCCGAAACGCTCGCAGCTAGTACAAGTATAATGCTGCTTAATGCCCGTCTTTTCATAATCTGATCCTATTATTCTTGCACCGTTTCGGCACTACTTGGGTGAACGGTTTGCACCCTATTTACAAGTGACTTTGCCACCTTAAACCACCGAATAAATGCTATTTCTTGTAAATTCTTATGATGCCCGGCTTTGCCAATTGGCCTGGAACATAGCGACGGACATCACCAGAAGCATGTTACTGAGTGACGGGAGGCATCTGCCATTTTCCACAGCGACAGCTTATTTGGGAAGTGGCACTTGGCCGGGCCTTCTTGTTGGCCAGTCGGTTAAAGGCGTTTGTGGATGTCAACGACATCTTTGCTCGCTATATGTGCGATAATCGCACCTTCGACAGTGGGCGTTGAATAGGTTTATCATCGACAAAAGCGATTAGTCATTGCAAAAAGCGTTGCTAGACTATCGCAAAAAAATCGTGTTCAGGCGTGACAGTCAAATTCAACCTCTCCTCAATTAAAAAGGGTAATTCACATGGGTATCATTGGTACGAGCATTAAGCCATTCACTGCGCAATCCTATAAAGCAGGCAAGTTTGTTGAGGTGTCGGACGCCGACGTTAAGGGCAAATGGGCCGTCTTTTTCTTCTATCCAGCCGACTGGACTTTCGTCTGCCCCACCGAATTGGAAGATCTCGCCAATCAATATGCAGACCTGCAGGGCATGGGCGTTGAAGTCTATTCGGTTTCGACTGACACGCATTTCAGCCACAAGGCATGGCATGATGGATCGCCAGCGATCGGCAAGATCAACTTCCACATGCTTGGCGATCAAAACCACGTCATCAGCAACAATTTCGGCGTGTTGCGCGAAGGCCAGGGCCTTGCAGATCGTGCGACCTTTGTCGTCGATCCAGACGGTGTCATCCAGGTTATGGAAATCACCTGTGAAGGCGTTGGCCGCAATGCTGTTGAGCTCGTCCGCAAGATTAAGGCCGCAATTTACGTTCGCGAAAATCCAGGTCAGGTTTGCCCTGCAAAGTGGGAAGAAGGCAGCGAAACGCTTGCACCTTCGATCGACCTCGTCGGCAAGATCTAAATTGAATATCGGGTGCTGCGTAAACTGCGCAGCACCCACTTTACCATTTCTCAAAGATTTTCGGCCGCGTATGTTCGCGGCGTGCTTTTGCTCGCTTAAAAAAGGCCTCTCCGATGCTTGATGCTGCTACAACTGCCCAACTAAAAACTTATTTGGCAAATCTGCGCACGCCCGTTGAACTGATTGCAACGCTGGATGCCAGCCCAAAGTCTGCCGAAATGCGCACGCTGGTGGAGACCGTAGTAGAACAATCGCCTTTGTTGTCGGCGCGCTATGATGGTCATGCAGACCGCGTGCCTTCCTTTGCTATTCGCCGCGCCGATGGGACTGCGGAAACGCACTTTGCTGGCTTGCCGCTTGGCCATGAATTTACATCATTGGTGCTCGCATTGTTACACATGGGTGGTCACCCGCCAAAGGAAGAAGCCGAACTGCTTGATTCTGTGAAGGCGCTTGAAGGCACGTTCAAGTTCGAAACATTTTTCTCTCTATCCTGCCAGAATTGTCCTGATGTTATTCAGGCGATTAACATCATGGCTGCACTCAACCCCGGTGTGAGCCATGTGGCCATAGATGGGGCGCTATTCCGTGAAGAGGTTGAAACTCGCAAGGTCATGGCGGTGCCGGCGGTTTACTTAAACGGCGAACCATTTGGTCAGGGCCGCATGGACCTGTCGCAGATCATGGCAAAACTTGACACGGGTACGATTGCGCGTGCTGCGGAAAAGATCGCGGCCAAGGAGCCATTTGAGGTTCTGGTTGTTGGCGGCGGCCCTGCTGGCGCAGCAGCATCTATTTACGCCGCGCGTAAGGGCATTCGCACGGGTGTTGTGGCAGAACGCTTTGGCGGCCAGGTGCTCGACACTATGGGTATCGAAAACTTCATTTCGGTTCAGCACACAGAAGGGCCAAAACTCGCTGCCCAACTGGAACAGCATGTTCGCGAATATGACGTCGACATTATGAATTTGCAGACGGCCACAGAACTCATTCCCGCTGGAGCCGATGGTCTGCACGAAGTAAAACTCGCAAGTGGTGCCTCGCTGAAGGCGCGGACGCTGATCCTGTCCACAGGCGCGCGCTGGCGGCAAATGGGCGTGCCCGGCGAGGAAGAATATCGGAATCGGGGTGTTGCTTATTGTCCGCATTGCGATGGTCCTTTGTACAAAGGTAAGCGCACCGCGGTCATTGGCGGCGGCAACTCTGGCGTTGAGGCCGCGATCGACCTTGCCGGTATTGTCGCGCATGTCACATTGATAGAATTTGACTCGCAGTTGCGCGCCGATGCTGTGTTGCAGAAGAAACTCCGCAGCCTGCCTAATGTAGATATCATCACCTCCGCACTCAGCACTGAAGTCATTGGCGACGGCGAAAAGGTTCAGGCATTGATCTACACGGACAGAAATACCGACGAGTCTCATCGTATCGATCTGGACGGCATTTTTGTACAGATTGGCTTGGTCCCCAATACCGAATGGCTCAAAGGTCCGCTGACATTGTCACCGCGCGGCGAAATAGAAATCGACGCGCATAATGCGACCAATATTCCCGGCGTGTTTGCCGCAGGCGATGTTACAACTGTACCCTATAAACAGATCATCGTCGCTATGGGCGAAGGAACGAAGGCCGCTCTTTCGGCGTTTGATCATATCATCCGGCATTGATGAAAAATAAGCCACCCTCCAGATTGATGCCAAAATGGGTTTTTTAGAGAAAAGCCTCTTTTGTCGAAAATGACTGGTCGATTGGGATAAGTTCCGCCAACAGATGGTTTGCGGTATTCCCCATTCTGAAACCTCAACCGGTGAGAAAATGCGTAAGCCAATCATTGTGTCATTAATGTTCTGTGTGGCCGCATGTGGTGGTAGCGAAGAAAAGCGCGAGCGCCCTGCACCGTTGGTTACCATGGACGCGGCATCTTCCCATGAATTTTCGGATGTTTACGTCACCGTAGGAACGGCCAATGCAAATGAGCAAGTTTCGGTCCGCGCGCCGGTCACCGAACGAATAACACAACTTGGCTTTTCCGACGGCGACTATGTGCAAAAGGGGCAAATGCTTGCGGTTCTGGCGCAAGGCCAGGAAACGGCATCCCTAGCTAGTGCGCAAGCCCGCGCACGCGAGGCCGAACAGCAACTAACGCGTATCAGCGAATTGCATCGTCGTGGCTTTGCAACAAACGCAAGTTTGGACGCGCAAACCGCCTCTGCAAGTGCGGCAAAGGCCTTAGCAAATGAAGCGCGAGCGTCGATTGGCGACCGTGTCGTGCGTGCGCCTTTCTCCGGCTATGTATCGTTGCGGCGCATCTCTGTTGGCGCAGTGGTTAGCGCGGGAGATGAAATTGCTGCAGTGAGCGATCTGAGTTCAATCAAGCTCGACTTTAATGTGCCAGAAACCATGCTTGCTAATGTTCGGGTGGGACAGGTCATAACGGCAAAGGCCGCGGCCTTTTCAGACTATGTCGCATCAGGTCAGATTACCGCTATTGACCCCGTTATCAATCCACAAACCCGCACCGCAACTTTGCGTGCCGTTTTACCCAACCGCGATGCCATGTTGAAACCGGGTATGCTGTTATCTGTCACAATAGCATCGAAAAATCGCACGGCCCCCGCCGTGCCCGAATTGTCCTTGGTCCGCGAAGGCGATACTAGCTTCGTCTACACCGTCAGTTCCAACCTTAAGGTAAAGCGCACGCCTGTCATAACCGGCACGCGCGACGGCAACTTAGTTGAAGTTGTTGAAGGACTTAAAGTGGGTGACAAAATCGTTACCGAAGGCGTCGTAAAACTCTCTGATGGCACCACCGTACGGACTGGTCCCGCCAAGGCCAGCGACGCTCCCGCCAAAGCGCGCTGATGTTCGTCTGACATGAAACTCTCCGACACATCCGTCCGCAGACCGGTATTCGCAGCCGTTATTGCGATTTTAATGGTGCTCGTCGGCATTGTCGGGTTTTTAAGTCTGCCCGTCCGCGAATATCCCGATACGGAACCGCCTATCGTATCCGTCGGGACAACCTACACTGGTGCGGCTGCCACAGTCGTTGAATCGCGCGTTACGCAAGTCCTCGAAAATTCACTTGCTGGTATTGAGGGGATACAGACCATTACATCGCGTTCACGTGATGGGCAGTCTGACATTACCATCGAATTTGCGCCGGGCCGGTCGGTAGATAGCGCTGCCAATGACGTCCGTGACCGAGTCGGAGGCGCAGCGGATGACTTGCCCGAAGAAGTGCTACCGCCCGAAGTGCGCAAGGTCGACGCAGACGCGTCGCCAATTCTGTTCTTAGTCGTGTCAAAGCCCGGTTGGTCGCGACTGGAGCTTAGCGATTATGTTGACCGCAATCTCGTTGACCGCTTTTCATCCTTAGACGGCGTTGCGCGAGTATTTGTGGGCGGCGAAGCACGCCCCTCAATGCGGATCTGGCTTCAGCCTGATCGCTTGGCGGCATTGGGTCTCACGCCAATCGACATTGAAAATGCGTTGCGCAGCCAAAATGTTGAACTTCCCGCTGGCCGACTTGAATCCACCGATCAAAATGTCACGCTGCGGGTTAGCCGGCCCTTTGGCACAGAAGCTGAATTTCGCCAGTTGATTGTCGCGCGCGGTGCAGATGGATCGCTGACGCGACTAGGTGATGTTGCGCGGATCGAAACTGGTCCGGAAAATCCTTACGCAGCGTTCCGCCTCAATGGGGAATCTGCATTAGGCATGGGTATTGTGCGCCAATCCGGCGCGAACACACTGGCCGTGGCAGAGAGCGCGAAAAAACTCGCTGAGCAAATCAAACCCACTTTGCCGCAAGGCATGACAATCACGGTTGGCTCCGATGACTCGCTTTTCATTAGCAAGGCAATCAGCAGCGTGTGGATTACGTTGGCCGAAGCAGCAGCGCTAGTTGTCTTGGTCATTTTCCTGTTTTTGGGCAGTTGGCGCGCGACCATCATTCCTGCTGTGACAGTGCCCATTTGTTTGCTCGCAACTTTTGCCGTCCTCTGGTTCCTTGGTTTTTCGATTAACTTGCTGACGCTATTGGCAATGGTTCTGGCTATTGGCCTTGTTGTCGATGACGCTATTGTTGTGCTCGAAAACGTCTATCACCGCATTGAGCAAGGCGAGCCGCCCTTGGTCGCGGCGGTAACCGGAACCCGCCAGGTGGCATTTGCCGTTATCTCCACCACCGTCGTTGTTTGCGCTGTCTTCGTGCCAGTAATGTTTTTGGCTGGCCAGACTGGCTTGCTTTTCCGCGAATTGGCCGGTGCAATGATTGCGGCCATTGCTTTTTCCGGCTTTGTCGCTCTCAGCCTTGCCCCCATGCTGTGCTCCAAACTTTTGAAGCAAGAGGAGCGTGGACGGATTGCAAAATGGATCGATGATAAGTTTCAGCGGCTTGAGGCACGGTATACTGTTCTGCTTTCGCGGGTTATCGCAAAACCATTGGCCACATCACTTGGGATTTTTGGTTTCCTTTTACTTGCCGGATTCCTGTTTACCACATTAGAATCCGAACTCGCGCCTGCCGAAGATGTTGGCATTTTAAACGCCAACATTTCTGCACCTGAAGGTACTGGCTTCGAAGCCATGGACAAGTATATGTTGCAGGCATCAGAACCGATTGTGAAGCTAATCGACAAAGGTACGGTGCGGTCCATCATTCAGCGCACGCCTGGCGGATTTGGGCCCAGTGACGATTTCAACAGCGGGACGTTTATTGTCTTTTTGAAGCCGTGGGACGAACGCACGGAAAAAACTGAAGATGTCGTCGCGCAAGTGAACAAGATCCTCGCTGAATTGCCAGCCGTTCGCGGCAATGCTTCCGTACGCTCATCTATAGGACGTGGACGCGGTCAACCGATAAATTTCGTGATTGCAGGCTCCACATATGAATCGCTCAGCATTGCACGTGACCGCATATTGGCCGCCGCAAACGAAAATCCTGGACTGGTGAATATGGATTCCGATTATAAGGAAACCAAACCTCAGATGGAGATTCAGGTCGATACTGCCCGCGCGGGTGATCTCGGAATTTCCGTCGCGGAGGTCAGTCAGGCACTGCAAACGCTTTTGGGTTCGCGCCGGGTATCAACCTATTTGGATCGCGGCGAAGAATATCGCGTTATTGTGCAAGCGGATGCCGCAGATCGCGCCACTGCCGAAAATCTCGCGGCCATCCAGCTTCGGACGCGTGATGGATCATTGGTGTCTCTCGCCAACCTCATAAAATACACCGAGACTGCAGGCGCGCGCGATTTAGGTCGCTACAACAAGCTGCGCGCTATCACGCTTCAGGGTGGCCTTGCGCCCGGCTATACTATGGGGGAGGCTTTGGCCTTTTTGGAAGAGCAAGCCACCGGATCTCCAGAGGTTCTGGCGGTTGGGTATCGCGGGGAAAGTCAGGCTTTTAAAGAAACTGGCGGCTCTATCATGCTGGTATTCTTACTAACTATCCTTCTCGTGTATCTCGTGCTCGCTGCGCAATTTGAAAGTTTTGTGCACCCCGTCACCATTATTATGACGGTGCCATTGGCGGTTGGTGGCGGCATCATTGGCCTTGCGCTGACAGGTATGACGTTGAACCTCTATAGCCAGATTGGCATTGTGATGCTTGTCGGTCTAGCCGCGAAGAACGGAATCTTAATCGTCGAATTTGCCAACCAGTTGCGTGACGAAGGCATGGAGATATTGGAGGCCGTTCAACAAGCCGCGACCCGTCGCTTACGACCCATTTTGATGACATCTATTGCGACTGTATTCGGCGCTATTCCCCTTGCTATTGCAAGTGGTGCAGGTGGCGCCGCGCGGTCCGCCATTGGTGTGGTGATTGTTTTCGGCGTGACACTTGCGACGTTCATAACACTCATACTCATCCCAATCATTTATGCACGGCTTGCCAAATATACAGGCTCGCCCAAGGCGGTATCGCGCCGCTTGGAACAGGAAATGAAAATGCAAGAAGAACCGCTGCCTTAACGCACGTTAGCCTGAACAATTTTTGTAAAAAAATTCGTTATTTTTTAATATGTTATTTTTATCCATGTTTCTGGTCCAGACCGAGGATTCAGGAACCGTGGATGTACAAGAATATGGTCATTTTCGGCACGCGGCCTGAGGCCATTAAGCTGTTTCCGGTCATAAACGCACTGTCGCAATATCCGGACATGCACACCGAAGTCCTGGTCAGCGGGCAACATCGGCAGATGCTGGACCAAGTGCTGTCGATTAGCGGCATTATGCCAGATTATGATCTAGACCTCATGCGTCAGGGACAATCACTCGATACGATCACGGCGCGCCTGCTGCAAACAATTGGCATGGTGCTGGACCGCGCGAAACCTGACCGTGTCATCGTACAGGGCGATACCGTAACGGCAATGGTCGGCGCGCTGGCCGCATATTATCGCAAAATTCCGGTAAGCCATGTCGAAGCGGGGTTGCGCAGCCATGATATCTATCAACCCTGGCCCGAAGAGCTAAATCGCAAGATTATAGGCAATATTGCTCATCAGCATTTCGCCGCGACCGAGATGTCGGCAGCGGCATTACGAGCAGAATCTATTCCCGCCGATCGTATATTTGTAACGGGCAATACCGTAATTGACGCGTTGCATTGGGCCTTAAAGCGAATTGCCCAAGATCCGTCGCTCATTCATGACCTTGCGCCGTTGGAGGCCCGGTTTCGTGGTCGAAAAATTATCAGCATCACGGCCCACCGCCGAGAGAATTTTGGTGATGGCATGGTTAACATAGCTGCAGCCATAAAAGCCATCGCCGCGCGCGACGATGTCGCCTGTATTTTTCCTGTCCACATGAACCCGCATGTCCGTGCGGTCATGCATGCTGCTTTGTCAGAGTTACCCAATGTCGCAATGATTGAACCGCTGGATTACCCAAGCTTTGCATGGCTCCTATCGATAAGCTACCTCATTCTCACCGACAGCGGCGGGGTTCAGGAGGAGGCGCCCGCCCTCGGCAAACCGGTATTGGTACTGCGCGAGACCACCGAACGCCCCGAAAGCGTTACAACGGGAATAGCAAAGCTAATCGGGACAGATACCCAGCGGATCATTTACGAGATTTCGACGCTTTTGGACGATGACGCCGCTTATGCTGCGATGGCCCGTGGGCGATATTCCTTTGGCGATGGGCATGCGGGCCAGAGAATAGCCAAGATAATCTCCAACGCGCGGTAACATTATTACCATAATATAGCGTCAACGCGGGGCTTAGATTGCGTGTCTCAGCTTTGCTTGGTTACCGATTGTCCCAAGACTTGTTCCTGCGCGGATAACATCATATGGCGCACAAATCGGGATACCGCCTTTAAGAGGGAAAGTTCATGAAAATTGCGATGATCGGCTCGGGCTATGTCGGCCTTGTGTCTGGCGCGTGCTTTGCCGATTTTGGCCATGACGTTGTCTGCGTGGACAAGGATGAGTCCAAAATTGCCCGCCTACATGCGAATATCATGCCGATTTACGAGCCTGGCCTTGACGCGCTTGTCAAAACCAATGTCGATGCGGGCCGGTTAAGCTTTTCAACCAATGTGACCGAGGCGGTCAAAGGGTGCGATGCGGTTTTCATCGCCGTGGGCACGCCGTCGCGCCGTGGTGATGGCCATGCAGACTTAAGCTATGTCTATGCCGCTGCCGAGGAACTGGCGCGCGCAATCGACCCGCGCACGGTTGTTGTTACCAAATCGACTGTTCCAGTAGGTACGGGCGACGAGGTCGAACGGATCATCCGCGAAACCAACCCTGATTTGGACTTTGCGGTGGTTTCCAACCCCGAATTCTTGCGCGAAGGCGCTGCCATTGGTGACTTTAAGCGGCCCGACCGCATTGTCGTGGGCAGCGATGTCGAATGGGCCCGCGATGTCATGCGCGCTGTCTACCGTCCGCTCTTCCTCAACGAATCCCCCTTATTGTTCACCAGCCGCCGGTCGTCGGAATTGATCAAATATGCGGCCAATGCATTTTTGGCGACGAAGATTACCTTCATCAATGAAATGGCCGATCTCTGTGAGAAACTGGGTGCAAATGTGCAAGACGTGTCGCGCGGCATTGGCCTTGATAACCGCATCGGTTCGAAGTTTCTTCATGCAGGCCCAGGCTATGGCGGCAGTTGCTTCCCAAAGGACACTCTCGCGCTCCTTAAGACCGCGCAGGACCACGAAACACCTGTTCGGGTGGTTGAGGCCGTGGTGCAAGCAAATGACCTTAGAAAGCGCGCTATGGGCCGCAAAATCATCACGGCGCTGGGCGGCGATGTCCGTGGCCTCAAGATCGGCCTGCTTGGCCTGACATTTAAGCCCAACACCGACGATATGCGCGATGCGCCATCGATTGCGATCGTACAGACCCTGTTGGACGCTGGCGCAATCGTGCACGCGCATGACCCCGAAGGCATGGAAGAAGCCGCAAAGATCCTGCCCGATGTCATCATGGCCGACAGCGCATATGATGCCGCAAAAGGCGCGCACGCTGTGGCGTTGGTCACCGAATGGGACGCCTATCGCGCACTTGACCTAAAGAAACTGCACGCGGCAATGGCAGGCGATGTGCTAGTAGATTTGCGCAACATCTACCGCCCTGAAGATACAGCCGCAGCAGGGTTTAATTATGTCAGCGTCGGGCGCTGAATTCCATTGTCAGCGGCGTTAGTTTACCTGCCTCTCATAGCCAGCCCAATATGGCGCGCGTAAATCTTTGCGTAGGATTTTGCCCGACGCATTGCGCGGCAAAGCCGCGATGATGTCAACCGAGCGCGGCACCTTAAAACCTGCGATGCGTTCGCGCGCCCAGCCAATGACGCTTTCAGCATCAATATCCGCACCGGGTTTGGGAACGCATATCGCCTTCACCGCTTCCCCCCATTTTGCGTCCGGTACGCCAATCACTGCGACCTCCAATATGTCTGGATGCCCGTAAATCGCGCTTTCGACTTCAGCGGGATAGACATTTTCCCCGCCCGTGATGATCATGTCTTTCACGCGGTCGTGGATATACATATATCCATCTTCATCCAGATATCCGGCATCACCGGTTTTAATCCAGCCGCCATCCGCAACGGTGCCTTTCGTAGCGTCGGGTAAGTTCCAATAGCCAATCATATTGTTCGACGACCGCGTCCAAATCTCTCCGACTTCGCCCACCGGAACATCGTTGCCAGCGCTATCCACCACGCGTAATTCGACACCGGGAAGTGGCTTACCAGCCGAACGCATACGTGAGTTGCCATTGGGATCATGATCCTCGGGCGGCAACATGCAAATCGTGCCAGTCGTTTCCGTCATACCATAGACCTGGATAAATTCTGCACTGAACACGTCCATGCATTGGCGCAGCAGTTCCAGCGGGATTGGCGCCGCACCATAGAGGATATATTTCAGTCGGCTATAATCTACGCTACGGCAACGCGGATGGTTGACCATCATCTGCAAAGCGGCAGGAACGATAAAAAGCCGAGTTGCCCCGCCCTTCTCAATCGCATCAAAGACGGAATCTGGCGAAAACTCGGCCTGTACAAGCGCGGGCAGACCGGACGCCATTGCCATGATGCCAAGTCCAGTTCCGCCGATATGCGCGCAAGGCATAGCGATGAGGACGACCTCATCATCGTCCCATTTGCTATAGGCATGCTCCGCCTCAGCCGCGTTTTTACGCAGCGCGAACAGGTTCCGGTTGGAAAGCACCGCGCCTTTGGGATTACCCGTCGTGCCGGACGTGTAAAGTTGCAGCACAGCGTCATCAGGGCCTGCAGGATCAAAAGCAATGCGCGCTGAGGCGTCAATCATTACGCGGGCTTCTTCTTCGGCTATGACCCTATCAACACCCGATACATCGCTAGCCAAAGCGTGCACGCCCGCCTCAAACCCCTGCCCTGCAAAGAGCAAACGTGCGCCCGTGTCCTTGGCGATATAGGCCCATTCCGCTGGCGCAAGACGCCATCCGACGGGCACCATCACCACACCGATCCGCGCCGCGCCGTAAAAAAGGGCAAAATAAAGATCGCTGTTTTTGCCAATCCAGGCAATCCGGTCGCCTTTTTTCAGGCCTAACCCAACAAGCATCGCAACGATCTTCGCGGTCCGCTCCTCCAGCTGGCCATAAGTGAAATGGCGGTCATCCTGCGAAAGCGCGACCCAGTCGGGCCGTTCCGCCGCCCAGTGCGTCAAAAAACCATCAAAGCTTACTATGTCGTAGCTGGCAACGGCCATGTCATTCTCTCCTAACACTGGCCATTTTTTCGCAAAGGCCTGATGCAATGTGTTGAGAGATTATAGCGGCATGTCAATATTGTGATTTACTGACGACTAAGCGCGGAAAATCAGCGACAGATTGTTCGCGGGCATGTCGATGACTTGATCAAGGTGTAACCCGAGTTTGTGCGCTTCTTCTGCAATGTCCTCGACAAAACGAAGGCCCCAGGCGGCATTTTGTTGCCGCAACGATGCATCGAACGCCGCATTGCTGTCGGCCAGCGGGACGTCGCGTTGGTTGTAGGGTCCGTAAATGAAAAGCACGGCAGACGGCGGCATTACACGCGCGGCGTTGCGTAGTAGACCCAAGGTGGCCGACCATGGACTGATATGCGTCATGTTGATGCAGATGACCGCATCCGCTTGCGATATCGGCCAATCTGCCGACGCGTCGAGTTGCATGGCGGGCCGCAGGTTGGCCATTTTGGAGTCCGCGCGCCACGCGTTAATCGATGCAATGGCGATAGGATCCGGGTCGCTAGGTTGCCAGATCAGCCCCGGAAAGCACTTTGCAAAGTGGACGGCATGTTCGCCGGTCCCGCTCGCCACTTCGAGCACAAGTCCCTCCGCCGGAAGCACCCGCGCTAATGTTTCAGCAATCACATCGCGGTTGCGCTCAGTCGCCGGCGCGTAACGTTTTACGTCCGGGCCGCTTTCGAAGATGAACGGTTGCGGTCCGTTCATTCTGCCGCAACCGCTTGTTCGGGTTCGCGCCAGACCAACACCGGCTTACGCGCAGCTTGGGTTTCATCAAGGCGGCGGCGCGGCGCATGATGCGGCGCGGACTTTAAAGCGGGATCACCTGACTTGGCCCGTTCTGCGACTGACCGCATCGCGCCGATGAACTGGTCGAGTGTGGCCTTGCTCTCCGTCTCAGTCGGTTCCACCAACATCGCGCCATGGACGACGAGCGGGAAATATACCGTCATCGG
>CAIPUN010000061.1 GCA_903868245.1 uncultured Sphingomonadales bacterium
ACCTGTGGAGCAGGAGTAAATAAATTGGCACGTATTGCCGGAGTTAACATTCCAACCAACAAGCGCGTGATCATTGCGCTTACCTACATTCACGGTATCGGCCGCACTAAAGCCGTCGAAATCGCGACTAAGCTGGGAATTGATCATAGCCGTCGTGTGCAGGATCTTTCGGATGCCGAAGTTCTGCAAATCCGCGAAACCATCGATGCGGGCTACACCGTAGAAGGCGATCTTCGCCGCAACACATCGATGAACATCAAGCGTTTGATGGATCTCGCCTGCTACCGTGGCCTTCGCCATCGTAAGGGCCTTCCCGTCCGTGGTCAGCGCACGCATACCAATGCGCGCACCCGCAAGGGCAAGTCCAAGGCAATCGCGGGCAAGAAGAAGTAATTACTGGCCTTGGCCTGATTATTTTTTCTTCGCATTTTCGAATAGGATACACATTATATGGCACGCGAACCACAGCGCATTAAAAAGCGGGAACGCAAAAATATCTCGGCAGGCGTCGCGCACGTCAATGCCAGCTTTAACAACACTATGATCACGATCACCGATGCCCAAGGCAACGCGATCAGCTGGTCGTCAGCAGGAACCATGGGTTTCAAGGGTAGCCGTAAATCGACCCCTTATGCAGCCCAGGTTGCCGCAGAAGACGCCGGTAAAAAAGCTGCTGAACATGGCGTTCGCACATTGGAAGTCGAAGTTAAGGGCCCGGGTTCGGGTCGTGAATCGGCGTTGCGTGCACTTCAGGCGGTGGGTTTCACCATCACCTCGATTCGTGACGTGACCTCGATCCCGCATAATGGCGTGCGTCCTTCCAAGCGTCGGCGCGTCTAAGCATTCGTTTCAGGGGCGGCTGTTCAGTCGTTCCTTCTTTTACCCGCGATCCGGCACGGTGCACCAAATTGCCGGTTTTGCAAAACCCAAGGGGAAATCCATGTCCGTCAATATCAAGAACTGGCAGGAACTGAAAAAGCCCAACGCACTTGAGCTCAAGTCAGGTAGCGATGCGAAGCGTAAGGCCGTATTTGTTGCTGAGCCGCTTGAGCGTGGCTTTGGCTTGACGCTCGGCAACGCGCTGCGTCGCGTATTGCTTTCATCGTTGCAGGGCGCAGCAATTACCTCGATCAAGATCGAGAACGTGTTGCACGAATTCTCGTCGCTGGCCGGTGTACGTGAAGATGTCACAGACATCGTTTTGAATATCAAACAGGTTGCGTTGAAGATGGAAGGCGAAGGCCCTAAGCGTCTTCAGCTTTCGGCTACGGGTCCTGGCGCTGTAACCGCTGGCGACATTGCGGTGTCGGGCGATATCCAAGTGATGAACCCTGATCTCGTCATCTGCCATCTGGATGATGGTGCGACGTTGAACATGGAAATCACTGCGGACAGCGGCAAGGGCTATGTGCCTGCAGTCGCCAACCGTCCCGCAGATGCGCCCATCGGACTGATCCCAGTCGACAGCCTGTATTCGCCTGTGCGTCAGGTTGCGTATAAGGTCGACAACGCCCGCATCGGTCAAGAACTGGACTATGACAAATTGTCGCTGACCATCGAAACCGACGGCACCGTAACGCCCGAGGATGCCGTGGCCTACGCCGCGCGTATTCTGCAGGATCAGTTGCAAGTGTTCGTCCACTTTGAAGATTCGATGGCCGCATCCTCACCAATGGTGGGCATGTCCGCACCTTCCGCTTCTTCCGAAGAATCGGATGCAAATCAGCTTAACCGTTATCTTCTCAAGAAGGTGGACGAGTTGGAACTGTCGGTCCGCAGCGCAAACTGTCTCAAAAACGACAACATCATCTACATTGGCGACCTCGTTCAAAAGAGCGAAGCCGAAATGTTGCGCACACCTAATTTCGGTCGCAAGTCGCTGAACGAAATTAAGGAAGTATTGTCGTCGATGGGCCTCCGTCTGGGCATGGACATCCCCGGATGGCCGCCAGAGAATATCGAAGAAATGGCCAAGAAGCTCGAACAAGAACTGCTTGGTTAAAGGTATCTGGGCCAAAGCAGTGCTTTGGCCCAATATATAGGGAAATGGCCGCCCTTAAACGGCCAGGATCGGGGTACCTGATACGGCCCCCCTACGAACGACCGATCCCTTCAGGGAAAGTGGGAACCGGGTTGACCTTTGGTCTGCTTCGCACCTC
>CAIPUN010000062.1 GCA_903868245.1 uncultured Sphingomonadales bacterium
CCCGTCAGGTTGATTGCGATCATGCGGTCAATATCTTCGTCGGTCATGTCCTGAATGGGGCCGCCAGCGCCGATCCCTGCATTGTTGAACAACACGGTCATGTGGCCGTTGGTGTGCTTGGCAAATTCGGCAACGGCCTTTTTCCAATGCGCGCGGTCCGTCACATCCAATTTGTGGCGCGAATATTCGCCCTTGGACAACAAGGCTGCGGTTGCGTCCAAACCTTTTTCATCAATGTCCGCCAGACCTACAAACCAGCCGACATTTGCAAAGTATCGCGCGACTTCGCGGCCAAGGCCGGACGCCGCACCTGTAATGAAAATGCTTTTTTGTGCTGTCGACATGATGATTCCTCTCTTACTCACATGGTTGTCAGCGACATCAATTTGCCCAAAACGTCAACTGATTATTGCAGACCCTAAATTGCCTGAAAGCCCTTGGCATAAATATGCCATGTAAAAATAGCGGCGGCCCCGCGATACGGGCGCCAGCGTTCGGCGATGACGCGGATATCCTTTTCCGATGGCCGCGCGTCAAGTTTTAACAAACGGCCAACGCCCTCTTGCACCGCAAGGTCGCCTGCGGGCCATATATCGGGACGGCCCTCGGCAAACAGCAAATAAATCTCCGCTGACCAGCGGCCAATGCCTTTAACCTGCGTGAGATAGGCAATCGCCGCCTCATCATCATCGGGCAGGGCATCTAGGGGCAAGGCACCCGACAGCACCAACTCCGCCAATGAACGTGCATAGCCCTGTTTCTGCCGGCTAAGGCCGCAGGCGCGTAACGCATCAAAATCCTGTGCCAGTAACTGTTCCGGCGGGCATTCCGTCCCCAGCAGGGCCTCTAGCTTGTTCCAGACCGATGCCGCCGCTGCGACGCTGACCTGTTGCCCGACAATCGTGCGCAGCAATGTGGCGTAGCCGGGCGTGCGTATGCGCGCGTCGGGATAGCCGGTGACAGCAAGGGCCGCGGCAAAGCTAGGCTCAATCGCAGCCAATGCATCA
The DNA here is from genome assembly GCA_903868245.1 of uncultured Sphingomonadales bacterium. Classification (GTDB taxonomy): domain Bacteria; phylum Pseudomonadota; class Alphaproteobacteria; order Sphingomonadales; family Sphingomonadaceae; genus Sphingorhabdus_B. The sequence goes on from CAIPUN010000062.1 coordinate 1,008, forward strand.
AGCGCATTATGCAACTGCTGTGTCGTTATGCCCATAAGACTGGCTTATGCGCCCCGACGAACGGTGGCCGCGTATAAGGCGATTGCGGCCGCATTGGATACGTTCAGCGACTCCATCTGTGCGCTGATCGGCAATTTCGCCAGTTGGTCGCAATGCTCCTCAATATTGCGCCGCATGCCATCACCTTCTGCGCCCAGCACAAGCGCATTGCGCCCCGGTGTCAGCGCTTGATCTAGCGTGACCTCTGCATGGCCGGAAAGGCCGATTCGCCAATATCCTGCCTCGGCAATCTCCTCAAGCGCGCGCGCCAGATTAACGACTCGCACCCATGGCGTAACTTCCAGCCCGCCAGACGCGGCCTTTGCCAATGCGCCAGATTCGGGTGGCGCGTGCCGGTCTTGCGTCACAACAGCCACCGCATCAAAGGCTGCTGCTGTCCGGAATATCGCGCCGACATTGTGCGGATCGGTGACTTGGTCGAGAATCAGTAACGGCCGGTTATCGTCACTGGCAAGCGCGAGTGCATCGGTCAGCCAAACATCCTCTAGCGGCGCAACTTCAAGCACAAGGCCCTGATGCGGCGCGTCTTTTGGAACAAAACGCGCCAAATCGTTCACTTCAGCATATTGCACTGTCAGGCCGTCAGGTATGACAATCTTACCGATTTCCTCGCGCGTGCCCAATAACTTGATGAGGCGGCGTTCGGGATTGTCGAGTGCGGCATATACGGCGTGCCGCCCGTAAAATTTGGGATTGCCGCTGGTAACGGCGGCACCACGGCGTCGATGGCTCTTGTGTGAAGACATTATATGTACCTGTGTATGAAAAAGAGAAGCTTCTGGTGCCCTTTCCCACTTGAGGCATTGACAGGCAAGGGCCGTTTCGCCATTGGGCTGCTTCTTCTGCGGGACCGGCCCTCATGCAAACACATGATGCCCCGCACGAAGATGTGGACAGGTGGCCGAGTGGTTAAAGGCAGCAGACTGTAAATCTGCCCGGTTTTCCGTACGCTGGTTCGAATCCAGCCCTGTCCACCATTTATGCTCCTAAACACCAGAATTTATTACGATTTGTTCGTAATTTGGCTTTCCGATTTATCAAGTTTAGCCATTGCAACGTATCGAATAAACGCCAAATCGGCCTTCTGACAGGTGATGGCACGGCTTTGAAGCCATCAGCTTACGCGGCTAGCGTTGCTAATTCGCTCGCTCTTGAAATGCCGTTCACAAATTGGTCAGTGCATTTGTCCCAGCAGAATTGGGCTCCATAATTTGCAGCATCGGCGCGATCAATTGACAACGCCCCTTTTATTGCCTCGGCCAGATCTGGCTTAAGGCAGCCAATTGCGCGATCTAAGGTGCCATGCGGGCCGCGACCCTCGGTCCCGATAATGTCCATTGGCCCCTGAACGGGATAACCAGCCACAGGCACGCCTGTTGCCAGCGCCTCAACCATGACAAGTCCAAAAGTGTCGGTCTTGCTTGGAAAGACGAAAACATCCGCAGAGGCGTAAATACTGGCAAGCTCGGCGCCATGACGCGTACCAAGAAAGACAGCATCGGGACATCGAGCCCGAAGATGCGCGCGGGCAGGGCCGTCGCCGACAATGACCTTTGTTCCTGAGACATCGACGTCCAGGAAGGCCTCCAAATTCTTTTCTACGGCTACCCTGCCGACCGACAACAATATTGGCTTGGGAAGATGATTTAAGCTTGGGTGGTCCGGCTGCTCTGGATGGAATACGGCATGGTCAATGCCGCGAGACCAAAGCTGTGTCGGCTGAATACCGCGACTTTCCAACTCGTCCCGCAGGTTTTGCGTTGCCGTCAAAATCGCGCGTGAACCCCTGTGGAATGTGCGCATAATGGGCCAGATAAAGTCGGGCGATAACCGCGTGCGTGCCGCAACATATTCGGGAAACCGGGTATGAAACGCGGTGGTGAAAGGGACGTTGTGCTTTAAGCACCATGCGCGTGCGCTCCAGCCGATGGGGCCTTCGGTTGAGATATGTACGATGTCTGGGTTAAATGTGCCCAGTGCCTTACGGACACCAAAACGCGGTGCAAGCGACAATCGAATTTCGGGATAGCCGGGGCAAGGGATGGTCGTAAACCTGTCAGGTGCAACAACTTCAACCTCATGTCCACGCTCTTTTAGGCGGCTTATTGTTTCGGTTAAGGTGCGAACTACACCATTGACTTGCGGTGCCCATGCATCCGTTGCAATGGCCAGCCTCATGCTTCCACGGCCGCCCGTGTCGCGTTGCGATTGCGCGCATGCTCTGCCCAGTCGATGATGGTCATTGTACCATCCTTGGTTTCCGTCAACGCGGTGCAGCTTTCAACCCAATCACCGTCATTATAATAAGTTATTGATCCAAATTGGCGAATTTCGGCACTGTGAATATGACCGCAGACAACACCTTCAACGCCGCGCTGCGCTGCCTCACGAGCCACGACCTCTTCATATTGGCCGATATATTGGACAGCATTTTTAACACGCATTTTCAAATAAGATGAAAGCGACCAATAAGGCATATTGAGCCTCCGCCGGACGGCATTCAGGATGATATTGGCTTTTAAAAGCAAGGTGTAAGCCTGATCACCCAAAAAGGCGAGCCAGCGGGCATAAAGGACAATGCCGTCAAAAGCGTCGCCATGCGTGACAAGCAAGTTACGCCCGTCAGCTGTGGTATGGATCGCCTCCAACTGCACCTCGACGCCGCCAAAGCTGAGGCCTGCATAGTCACGGAACATCTCGTCATGGTTGCCGGGAATGTAGATAACGCGGGTACCACGATGTGCCATTTTCAATACGCGGCGAATGACTTCATTATGCTGGTCCGGCCAATACCAGCCCTTACGCAAGCGCCAACCGTCAACGATGTCGCCAACCAGATACAGCGTGTCGCACTCAATCGAATGCAGAAAATCGCTAAGCAGTCCTGCCTGACAACCTGCAGTTCCCAGATGCACGTCCGATATCCAAACCGTACGCAGCTTCATCTTTGGCTGAAAGCTTCGTGGCTCCGGTTTATCAAACCAAATTGGTAACTTTGGCCCCTTGTTATCCCGCTCAAGGCGCGGCGCATCAATAGTGTCGGTGTCGCTAAATATAGTATGTGTCATCTGCTTTTACCCCCATCAGATATATTTTGGGTAGCTGTTCGATGGGTCAGGTGCGTTGCAAATCGATGACAGTTTTCTTGCCATTTATCCTTTTCTAGGACGTTCATTCAATGGTTGTTCCTCAGCATCTGAGGTCATCGATCTGACCGCTTTTTAATCAAGCGATATGCACATTAGCGGCAAAATCGCCGTTAATGCTGTCAGCGAGTAGGGGTACTGTTTCTGCCGCTCATCGTTCATTACATTTTTATGACATTAATATTGCAGCATTGTCATGAAAGTGTAATATTCAATTGAGGATGAGGAGAAACGCTATGAGAATTTTGTTGTTGGGCGCTTTGATCGCCGGAACTTTTTCAGTTGCAGCACAGGCGAAGTCGGTAGCCGTTAATGAAATTTCATATCCCAAAGAGTCGATTGGATATGAAGCTCTCATGCGCGGAGATAATGAACGCGCAGTTTCCCAAATCATGGCCAGCGAGCAAATCAGCAAGCGTGATCCCGCAAAATTGCTTAATCTTGGGCGCGCTTTCGCACGGATGGGTCAAACGGAGCGCGCAGCAGGCTATTTCAAGGCAGCGATGGAATCTCGTGAAAGCGTGGACTTGGTTCTAGCCGATGGCCGTGTCATGAATTCTAAGGCTGCTGCACGCGCCGCGTACGCCAATCTGCAAACGCGAGTGGCGACGCGTTAATTTACTGTCACTAAAATTATAAGCGTTAGCGCTTAAAAAGCGGGCCAGATAGGCTCGCTTTTTTTAATTGCATGGACATATGGCCGCAATCATAGCTGGTTCCTGCATTGTCATATTACTGACGCAAAACTTTCTTCCAACTGCCATGTGATACGCACAGCCATGTCACAGGTCCCTCATATTGGCTTCATGGTCAACGGGTGGGACCTCATGTTGATTCGTCGCTGGTCCGTTGCATCTGCCCATAATCGGGCAAGTCATATTTGTTGCGGAGAATGAGAATGTTTGACCCTAAATTGCGCGGGATCGTATATGCGACAGCAGCAGCCGTCCTTGTTACTGGTTGTGGCGCAGACGATATCGCGTCGCCAGGTACCGGTGGTAACATCACTATCAATAATCCAGCTCCTCCTCCGCCACCACCGCCGCCACCGCCAGCCGCAACAGTTACGCCTGCTGGCGGTTGCCCTGTCATCGAAAACATAGCAGGTGGGTTGACGAACGTTGGAACTATTTCTGGGCCAACCGGCACGTATCGGGTTTGCCAACTTCCCCGACTTTTCCGCAGCTCAAGCACATTGCCAAAGCTTTCTGGGGTGCTCTATTCAATTAACGGTCGTGTCGACGTTGGCTGTGATGGCGGGTTTACGGCGCCAACATCTGGTGCACCATTCACTTCGACTACTGTCGGTTGCACGACACCATTGACAGCCGATAACAATGTGACTTTGACTATTGAGCCGGGCGTCATACTTTATGGCGCAACTGGCCAATCTTGGTTAGCGGTCAACCGCGGCAATAAAATTTCGGCAATCGGTACCGCTTCTTTGCCCATCATATTTACCAGCGAAACTAACGTTACGGGCATCGCTACTGACAGTACTCAGGGTCAGTGGGGCGGTGTTGTGCTACTTGGCCGCGGTGTTACAACAGATTGTACAGTTGGTACGGTTGCTGCTAACACATGTGAGCGCGATACTGAAGGTTCCGCGGATCTGGCGCGCTACGGCGGCACGGATAACACGTATAATGCAGGCAGAATGAGCTTTGTTCAAATCCGGTATTCCGGATTTGCTCTTGCTGTGGACAGGGAATTACAGGCGTTGACGACTGGTTCCATTGGTTCGGGTACTATTCTGAACAACATCCAATCGCACAACAGCTCGGATGATGGCGCAGAATTCTTCGGCGGTGCAGTTAACATGACTAATTATGTTGCAACGGGCGCTGACGATGACAGCATTGATATTGATACTGGTGCGCAAGCTAACATTCAATATGCACTGTTGATCCAGCGTGCTGGTCGTGGTGATGCATTGATGGAAATGGATAGCAATGCCAATGGCAGTGATACACCTCGAACCACTATCCGTATTGCTAACTTCGTTGGTTTGCAGTCGCTGTCTTCGCCAGATAACGAAGGTAGTACGGGCGCGAACGCTTCCACCTTCTTCCGCGGTAACTCTGACACGACATTGATCAACGGTGTTATTTCAACACCCAACAATGAGTGTATCCGGATGGATGGACGCGCAGCTACCCCTGCAACCTTGACGGCACGTTCAGTTGTTCTGAATTGTAACGCCACGAAGTTTTTGGGCGGTACCGGTTACACGGCGGCTCAAGTCGCCGCGATCTTCGGCACTGGTGCGAACAACAATGACGATGCGTTTACGACGAGCTTTTCAACTCTGTTCATCAACGGTTCGAGAGAAAACGCAGTTGTTGCAACTAACCCGGCCACTTTCAGTGGGTTCCCAGCCTCTGTCCAAGCCTTCTTTACAGCCACAAATTATATTGGTGCTGTTAAGGACGTCAATGACACAAGGTTCACCGGTTGGACGTGCAATAGCACTACTGCAACCTTTGGTACGAGCGTAACAGGTTTGTGTTCGTCACTGCCTACATACTAAGCTGCGAGCCATGATATGGGTGGAGCGCGGCCTAACCGGTCACGCTCCACCCTTTTTCAATCGGAAATAGGGAAATCCAATGTCGTATTCACTTAAGCGTGCAA
>CAIPUN010000063.1 GCA_903868245.1 uncultured Sphingomonadales bacterium
CGCGGGTTGACCGATCGCGTATAGCCCATACGGCCATTGCCGGGGATGAAGGTTTCGCCCCATAAATTTTCGACCATGTTGAACCAGGTGAAGCATTCGAACATGGGCACTTGAACAAATTGACCGCCTTGACCGCCTGCACGCGCAAGCAATGCCGCCATGGTTGCATTGGCCGCGAACAGACCGCTGACCTTATCGGCGACAAGACTCGGGGAATAAGTTGGCCGTCCGCCATCGCGCTGTTCGCTTAAGGCGGCAAAGCCGGACGCGGCTTGAATCAGGTCGTCATAAGCCTGCCGCTCGCCATAGGCGCCGCCCGCGCCAAATCCGGCGCAGTGGATATAGACGATATTGGGGTTGATCGCCTTGACCGCCTCATAACCAAAACCAAGCCGCTCGACCCCTGCCATGCGAACATTATGGATGAAGACATCGGCCTCCTCCAACAACGCTTCGAGAACGGCTTTGTCATCCGGCTTTTTGATATTGAGGTTGATGGCTTTTTTGTTGCGGTTGAGCGCCGTGAAGATGGGGCCATGCTGCTTGCTGGGCGAATCGCCGCCATGGCGCATCATGTCGCCTGGCGTATTGCCCTCACTATTTTCGATTTTGATTACCTCAGCGCCCAAATCGGCCAATTGCACAGTGGCATAAGGGCCAAGCACAACTGTAGCCATATCTACGACCTTAATGCCCTTCAACGGCCCGGTCGGTTCTGTGTCCCATGTCAATTTCGGCCATTTCGCCATGCGCGCTCTCCTTATCTCTTGCATAGCCTGCTAGCATATTTAAGCGTGCAGTTAAGAGATAATCGGGAGACCAAAATGGCCAATTTTGATGCGAGCGCGCCAGTAATCATTGGTGTAGGTGAATCCAGTCGGAAGACCGTCGCTGGCGAATGGCCCGCCCCTCGTGATTTGGCCGGCGCCGCTATCAAGTTAGCCCTTGGCGACACTGGGCAACCGCAAGCCGTTGCCGTTGCAATCGACACCATCGCCGCTATTCGGACTTTTGAGGATAGCGGCGTCAGCCTGGGCACGGGCTCTCCCGATAACACGCCTGAAGCCTTTGGCGCAGCGGGCGGGATTACTGCAAAACGTCTGATCTATGCCGATGTCGGCGGACAAAGTCCGCAAGCGATGTTGAACGAGCTGGCGGGTGACATAAGGCGCGGCACCTGCGACATGGCGGTGTTGGCCGCGGCTGAAGCCACTGGCACTGCCAAGCGCGCCCGCAAGGCCGGCGTGACATTGGACTGGGGTTTGGCGTCGGACACGCCGTTCGATAACCGCCTGTCGACCTTTCCGATTTTGAGCCGTACAGAAATCCGCCATGGCATTATTTCCATGCCGCTGGCGTATAGCCTGATTGAAAATGCGCGGCGGATGGCGTTGGGATTGAATGCCGATGCATATGCACACGAAATGGCGGCCTTATGGTCTGCCTTTTCGGCAAAAGCCGAAACACGTACGCATGCACAATTCCCCGGTTTCCGATCCCCCGAAGCGCTGCAAAGCGATGACAATGCCAATTATCCGCTGACCGACATCTATCGTCGCTGGTATGTCGCGCAGGATGCGGTCGACTTGGGCGGCGCAGTCATCCTGACCAGCGCTGGCAAGGCTCGCGAATTGGGCGTGCCGCAAGATAAATGGGTGTGGTTGGCGGGCGCAGCCGAAGCGGCAGAGCCACCCTTGTCCGAGCGCGCGGTCATTCATCGTTCCGCTGCTTTGGATTTTGCAATCCCTGCGGCGCTGGATCAAGCGGGCCTCGCGGCGGCGGAACTTGGCCCAGTGGATATTTATAGCTGTTTTCCCTGTGCGGTTTTCGCAGCGGTGGACAGCATGCAAGATGCAGGCCGAGCGCTTGGTGACTATACCCTCACAGGCGGCCTCAGCTTCTTTGGTGGGCCAGGCAATGGCTATGGCATGTATAACATCGCCGCAATGGTCGACGCGTTGCGCCATGATGGATCCAAGCCCGCCTTGGTTACAGCCAATGGTGGTGTGATGTCGAAGCAGGCGGTTGGCATTTATTCAGCTACGCAGCCAAACATCGCCTGGTCCGGCAATGTGGCGAAGGGCTATGCGCCAACGCCGGTGGCGTTCGATGATACGCCCAACGGCAAGGCGCGGGTGCGTAGCTTTGTGCGGTCATCGGGTAAGGACGGTTTTGGTCCAGCAACATTGTTGCTGGAAACCGAAGGCGGCGCGCGTGCTATGGCAGTGATGGACGGTCCTGTGGATGCCGACCTTGGCAACGCGGTCGTGCAGGTCACCGCGGGCGAAAAACGCCATATTGCGACATTTGTCCGATAATCTGTGGTTCATCCTGCTGGGTATATGATATGCTGCTCGCGTGATCCGGAGAAATTCGATGCATATGCTTAAACTGGTCGCCTTTGGCCTTCTGTTGACTTTGGTCGCTGCGTGCGGCCAAGTAGATAGCACCCCAAAGCCGCTGACCGAAAAACAGAGCGCGGTCTTGATGAAAGAACTGAACGGCAAGGTCGCGGGCAAGCCGGTAAATTGCATCAGCGACTTTAACGGCACCAATACGATCCGCGTGAGTGACAATATCCTGCTTTATCGTGTGTCAGGCCGTTTGGTGTATCAAAACAATTTGCGCTCTGCTTGCAGCGGACTGGCGCGTGACGATGACATCATCGTGTCCGAACAATTTGGTGGCCAAAAATGCAAAGGCGACATCATCCGCCTCGTGGACCGCACCAGCGGCATCACTGGCGGCGTATGTAGTCTCGGGGAATTTGTGCCCTATCGTTTGGAAAAGACGACAGGCTAGTTGTACTGCATGCGACAAGCGGTTCTTGTTCGGGGGGCAATGGCTGCGCACTTGCGACTTCGCCTCTAGGCTGGCAAAGGGACGCTTCTAACCGCAGTTGAAAGCAAGATAATCCATGTCCGAGATGATCCGTGTCACCCTTCCCGATGGCTCCGCCCGTGAAGTTGCGCGTGGCACTACCCCTGCGGATATTGCCGCCGCAATTGGTCCCGGCCTTGCCAAGGCGGCGCTTGCGGCACGGGTGGATGGTGAATTGCGCGATATCATGCGTCCGATTGAGGCCGACGCTGAGCTGGCGTTGGTAACTGTCCGTGATGAGGCGGATGCGCTTGAGCTCGCACGCCATGATTTTGCGCATGTCTTGGCAGAGGCGGTGCAGACGCTGTTTCCCGGTACGCAAATCACTTTTGGTCCATCGACCGATGACGGTTTTTATTATGACGTGATGGCGCCGGCCACGCGCGGGCCGTTCACGATGGATGATCTGCCCGCGATTGAGGAGCAAATGCGTTCCATAATCCGGGCCGATAAGCCGCTGCGCCGCGAAGTCATGGCGCGCGATGCGTTGATCGCCACATGGCAGAATGCCGGTGAAAGCTTCAAGGCCGAATGGGCCGCGGAGCTGCCGGAAGGCGAAGAGCTTTCGGTCTATTGGTCGGGCAATGACTGGATGGACATGTGCCGCGGTCCGCATTTGGCGTCGACGGGCAAGCTTGATCCTGCCGCGTTTAAGCTGACGCGCGTAGCCGGTGCCTATTGGCGCGGTGACCAGAACAACCCGCAGCTGAGCCGCATTTACGGTACCGGCTGGTTGAACAAAAAGCAGCTCGACGCGCATCTGCTTCGTCTTGAGGAGGCCGCAAAGCGCGACCATCGCCGTCTGGGTCAAGACATGGACCTGTTCCATTTGCAGCAAGAAGCACACGGATCGGTATTCTGGCATCCCAATGGCTATCTGATCTGGCGCGAACTTGAGGCCTATATGCGCCGCGCGATTGATGGCGCTGGTTATAAGGAAGTCAAAACGCCGCAGGTGATGGACGCGCGGCAGTGGGAACAATCAGGGCATTGGGGCAAATATCGCGCCAATATGTTCGTCATCCCCGACGAAGTACCCAATGTCGATGACGAAGGCCCTGTGATTTCGGGTGATGCCGATTGGATGGCGCTGAAGCCGATGAACTGTCCAGCACATGTTCTCATCTTCCGTCAGGGCATTAAATCCTATCGTGACCTGCCGTTGCGCATTTATGAAAATGGTTGCTGCCATCGCAATGAACCGCATGGCGCTTTGCATGGCCTGATGCGCGTGCGTCAGTTTACGCAGGATGACGCGCACATCTTCTGCCGCGAAGACCAGATAGTCGAAGAGGTGCAGGCGTTCTGCGCGCTCGCGGACCGAGTCTACAAGGAATTTGGTTTTACCTATTCGATCAAACTTGCACTCCGCCCCGAACAACGGTTCGGTTCAGATGCGGATTGGGACAAGGCGGAGAACGAGCTGCGCGATGCCGTGGTCCGTGCTGGCCTTGCGACCGCCGAATTTGGTTGGGAAGAATTACCAGGCGAAGGGGCGTTTTATGCACCAAAGTTGGAGTGGCACCTGACCGACGCTATTGGCCGCACATGGCAAGTGGGCACGATTCAGTCGGACCGCGTGCTGCCCGAGCGGCTAGATGCAAGCTATGTTGGCGAGGATGGCGCGCGTCATCGCCCAGTCATGCTGCACCGTGCAATTTTCGGCAGCTATGAACGCTTTATCGGTATCTTGATCGAACATTATGCAGGCCGGTTCCCCGTCTGGCTTGCGCCTGTGCAAGCGGTGGTCGCGACGATCACGTCCGAGGCTGATGGCTATGCGCATGACGTCACCGCGAAGCTGAAGGCGGCGGGCATTCGTGTCGAGGCAGATACGCGCAACGAGAAAATCAATTACAAGGTGCGCGAACATAGCGTCGCCAAGGTGCCGCACTTGCTTGTCGTTGGCATGCGCGAGGCCGAAGAAGGCAAGGTTGCGATCCGTAGCCTTGGCTCGGATGGCCAACGTATCATGACACTGGACGAGGCGATGGCTATGCTGTCGCATGAAGCCACGCCGCCGGATTTGCGTTAAGACGATCTTTAAGGAGATGGTGATGAAAAGACTTCCATTAACACTTGCTGCCCTAGTTTTCTTGGCCGCGTGCCAGCAACCTGCTGCGGATGAAAGCGCCGCGACACCAGCAGCAAAGGCAGATGCGAACGCCAGCTACAACGCGGCGCAAAAGGCCTATGCCGCCGCCAATGACAAGATGCATTCGGGTATGGGCAATATCAATGCCGATGCCGATGTCGCGTTTATGCAAGGCATGATCCCGCACCACATGGGCGCGGTTGATATGGCGAAGGTTGCACTGGAGCATGGCAAGGACCCCGAAGTGCGCGCGCTTGCGGAAAAGGTCATCGCCGCGCAAGAGGCCGAGATGAAGGAAATGCAAGCATGGCTCGACAAAAGGGGCGTAGCTGCGGAAAAACCACTGACCGCGGCTGACCATGCCGCCATGGGGCACTGAACATTCAAGACCTGATTGGAATCGCTGCGGTGGAATTATTGCTATTGGCGGCAATAACGTTCGGCGCTGCCTATATTCGCGGGCTGACCGGTTTCGGCATGGCCATCATTCTTGTGCCTTTGTTTGGGTTGATCGTGAAGCCGGGTGATGCTGTGGTCATCGCCATACTGCTACAGGTGTTGATTGGGCCTGTCGGCTTGAAAGTCATTTACGCCGACGCCCACCGGCAAAGTGCTTTGATGATTGCGGCCTTCGCCATGTTGGCAACACCGCTGGGGATATGGCTGCTGATGCACACTAGCCCGGATGTGGCGCGGCTGATGATAGCTGCTATCGCCATTGGGGCTTTTGTGCTCGTGCTGCTGCCGCAAAGGGGTGAGCTTCGCCCCGGGCCAAAGGAAACCGCGCTGACGGGAATAGCCTCAGGCATCTTAACCGGTTTTGCCGCCATGCCCGGGCCGCCCGTCGTGCCCTTTTATCTGCGGCAACCGATCCCGCCCACGGAAGCCAGAGCATCGATGATGCTAGTGTTTTTCGCCACCGCAATTGCGGGCACGATATCGGCTTTTGCCCTGGGTCTGGCAGATGCGCGCTTGTTGTGGTTATCGCTGTTGTTGTTTCCCTCGGTGCTGTTGGGCAATTGGCTTGGCGGGAAATCCTTTGGCAGGGTGCCGCCGACTATATGGCGCAGTTTTGTCGCTTGTGTTCTTGGCCTCGCCGGGCTTTCGGCCATTTTGCGCGTATTAAATTAAACCTTACTTTCCGAATTTACGCTGCGTTTTACCATAACGCATTTTGCGCGTGCCAGGCTGACCTTCGGTAGCGCGGCCTTTTGGCGCAGCGACATGTTGCTGGTGTGGCAGTCCAAGCTCGGTTGCCTCCAGCGACCGGATTTCGTCACGCAGACGGCCCGCCTCCTCGAACTCCAGGTCGGCAGCAGCAGCGCGCATCTTCTTTTCCAGATCGTCAATATATGCCCGCAAATTATGCCCGACGAGATTGTTGGTACCATCGGCATCAATTTCAACAAGCACGGAATCGCGGCTTGCGGTATCGGCGACGATGTCATGGATGTCGCGCTTGATTGTGGCCGGTGTTATCCCATGTTCAACATTGTAAGCATGCTGCTTTTCGCGGCGGCGGTCGGTCTCGCGAATGGCGCGTTCCATGCTTCCTGTCATACGGTCGGCATATAGGATCACGCGGCCTTCAACATTGCGCGCCGCGCGGCCGATTGTCTGGATTAACGATGTTTCGCTGCGCAAGAAGCCTTCTTTGTCGGCATCTAATATCGCAACCAGCCCGCATTCGGGAATATCGAGACCTTCCCGCAGCAAGTTGATACCCACCAGCACATCATACACCCCGCGTCGTAAATCGCGGATCAGTTCAATGCGCTCCAGCGTTTCGACGTCGCTGTGCATGTAGCGCACGCGCAGCCCGGCCTCATGCATGAACTCGGTCAGATCCTCCGCCATTCGCTTGGTCAGCGTGGTGACCAATGTGCGGAAACCGGCTTCTGCCGTTTTGCGGCATTCATTGATGCAGTCCTGCACCTGGTCTTCGACAGGCTTGATCTCAACTGGTGGGTCGATAAGGCCCGTTGGGCGAATGACCTGTTCGGCAAAAACACCGCCCGATTGCTCCATCTCCCACCCGCCCGGCGTTGCTGACACGCACACCGTTTGCGGGCGCATAATGTCCCATTCGTTGAAGCGCAGCGGTCGGTTATCGATGCAAGAGGGTAGGCGGAAACCATATTCGGCCAAGGTCAGCTTGCGTCGGTGGTCGCCTTTGGCCATTGCGCCGATTTGCGGCACCGTCTGGTGGCTTTCATCAACGAACAAAAGCGCATTGTCGGGCAAATATTCAAACAAGGTTGGCGGCGGCTCTCCGGGTAAGCGCCCCGTAAGAAAGCGGGAATAATTTTCGATGCCAGCGCAAGAACCCGTCGCGGCAATCATCTCGAGATCGAAATTGGTCCGCTCTTCTAACCGCTGCGCCTCGAGCAATTTTCCTTCGCCCACCAGTTCCTTCAATCGTTCGGTCAGTTCAAAACGGATTGCTTCGCTGGCCTGCTTCATAGTTGGCCCAGGGGTGACATAATGGCTGTTGGCATAGACGCGTACGCTATTCAGCTTCGCGCCGGTGTGGCCGGTTAGCGGGTCGAACTCGGCAATTTCCTCAATCTCGTCACCAAAAAAACTGACGCGCCACGCGGTATCTTCATAATGCGACGGGAATATTTCGAGATTGTCGCCGCGCACCCGGAAATTGCCGCGCGCAAAGCTCATGTCGTTGCGTTTATACTGCAGCGCGACCAGCTTGCGGATCAATTCACGTTGATCCACGCTCTCGTCCTTTTTCAGATCGAAAATCATCGCCGAGTATGTTTCGACCGATCCGATGCCGTAAATGCAAGACACCGATGCGACGATAATCACATCATCGCGTTCCAACAATGACCGGGTCGCCGAATGGCGCATTCGGTCAATTGCCTCGTTTACGCTGGATTCTTTCTCAATGTAGGTATCGCTGCGCGGGACATAGGCCTCGGGCTGATAATAATCATAATAAGAGACGAAATATTCGACGGCATTGTCGGGAAAAAAGCTTTTAAACTCGCCGTACAACTGCGCCGCCAATATTTTGTTTGGCGCAAGGATAAGCGCTGGACGCTGCAATGCCTCTATTACCTTGGCAACGGTGAAGGTCTTGCCCGACCCGGTGACGCCCAGCAGAACCTGATTCTTTTCCCCTGTCAGTGCCGTGTCGACAAGTTCGCGAATGGCCGTTGGCTGGTCGCCAGCCGGCGCGTAATCCGAAACAATCTTAAACGGTCTGCCACCTTCTAACTTGGAAGGGCGTTCGGGACGGTGCGGGGTGAAGGTGCCAACTGTGTCCGGTTCTTCCAACCCACGGCGGATTATGAGCTCTGCCATATGCGCTTTATGTGCTTTGCACGCAGCAAGGGCAAGGGGCGTGCGTTGGAATGCGGACTAATGCGCCAAATTTACTTTCCTATCCGGCAGATATCTTTTTATCGCTGTTGCCTTTTGGGGGATGCGGCGACACAAATATGGTCGAGAGAAGTGAGGAGGTGCGTCGTTGTTTAAATTTTTCCTTCTGAGCGCAGCTACGCTGGCATTATCTGCATGTTCGGGCAATGGGGCCGACGCCAACGTAGATAAGGACGGCAATGGCGTAATCGATGCTCAAAAGCGCGTAGCCGCAATGGACAATGATGCGTTCATTCCGATGAGGGCTGGGCTTTGGGAAACCAATTTCGTCTTTTCGGACATCAATGTTCCGACATTGGGTAAAACCGAAAAGCAGCAGATCATGGATAAAATGTCGAAAAGAACTTCCAGCCAAAGCTGCTTAACCGATGGCGAAGCCAAAAAGCCAGCAGCGGATTTCTTTGTCGGTAATGGCGCCGAAAAATGTGTTTACGAGGCGTTCGATGTTTCCGGGCAAAATGTACGCATGAAATTGTCTTGCAGCATGGATAGCATGGGCCGTGTAGACACGGAACTTACCGGTATCATGGGCAAAACCGAATTCAACTATGACAGCAAGGTTGAAGTTCGCCTGCCGATTGTCGGCAAGGTCGCGATGCAGGGCAAGGCAAGCGGCAAATATATGGGGGACTGTCCAGCGTCATGATTTATTTACGCAACACATGGTTAGTCTGCGCAACGCTTGCGGTAGTGATGGCCTTCGGATGGTCAGAGTCCAGCCGTGCGGAAACGCTGTTTCGCCAAACCGCTATCCGGCCTGCAATGGTCAAAGTCGATTTCACATCGGACAGCATCACCCTCGCGACAGTCGAGGGCGATGCCGGCGTTGCCGGGCGGGTGGTGACCATAGATGACCCGGCTCGGGTCGCGTCTATTTCGAAACTGGTGGTCGCCATCGGCGTCATGCGACTTGTCGAGCAAAGCAAGCTTGATCTCGATCGCGACGTTAATGACTATCTGGGTTGGCGGGTCCGCAACCCGGCTTTTCCGGATGCACCAATTACCTTACGCGCCTTGTTATCGCATCAAAGCGGTTTGCGTGACTCTGTGGACTATATCGTACCATTGGATGGCAGCCTTGAGGCCGTACTTGCTGACCCAAAGGCATGGGAACTGGGCCACGCGCCGGGCATATATTTTGCTTACGCCAATATCAATTCGCCTTTGATTGCGGCGGTAATGGAAGGCGCAACGGGCGAACGGTTTGACCGGCTGATGGCGCGGCTGGTATTGACGCCGCTCGGTTTGGATGCCTGTTATAATTGGGGTGCCGGGTGCAGCGACGGGCGGCGCGCGGAAGCGGTCACATTGTTGCGCCCCAATGGAGACCTTGCGCTTGATGCACCGATGCATGGGGCTGATTCATGCGCGGTCTACCCGGCCAGCGACGGCAGTTGCGACGTTGATAAGCTCTACAAGTTTGGCCGCAACGGGTCTGCCTTCAGCCCGCAAGGCGGCTTGCGTATTTCGGCACGTGATTTGGTAAAAATTGGTCAATTGCTATTAGGCGATGGCGCGCCGTTATTGTCGCCGAAAAGCTTTGCCGAGATGGTTGGTCCGGTCTGGACATTTGACGGCAAAAATGGCGATGATGATAAAGGCTATTATACAGGCTATGGCCTTGGCGTGCATTGGTTAACCGACAAGGCGGGCAATCGCTGGTTCGGTCATGTAGGGGAGGCGTATTCGCTACGCGCAGGCTTTTGGATCAACCCCGCCGAACGCAGGGGCTTTTACCGCTACGTGACTATGGTTGATGAATTTTCGACGGTCGGGCATTGCTTTGACCGGTGCCCATGATAGCGTGGGCAACATATAACGGAAAACTGAAATAATTGGGGGAAATAAGATGATGAAGCGGTCTATTTTTGGCGCATTATTGGCCAGCGCATTGGTCGTAACGCCAGCTGCCGCGCAGCCAGACTACGCAGACTCGATCAAGGCCGATTATGACAAGTCGCTGGCGAGTCTGTGGGACCATTTCCATCGTAACCCCGAATTGTCATTCCGCGAATTCAAAACCTCCGCGCGGATGGCGCAGGAACTGCGAGCTGTCCCCGGCATGGTTGTCACCGATAAGGTTGGCGGTACTGGCGTTGTCGGCATGTTGAAAAACGGTGATGGGCCAGTCGTTCTTGTCCGCGCGGATATGGACGGACTACCTGTACAAGAACGCTCCGGTCTTGCCAATGCGTCCACAGTGAAACAGGTCGGGGTCGATGGCCTTGAAATGCCTGTGATGCATGCGTGCGGCCATGATGTGCATATCACTTCATTGGTGGGTACCGCACGCCAGCTGGCGCGTATGAAGGATCGCTGGAAGGGAACGGTATTGTTCATCGTTCAGCCTGCCGAAGAACGCGTCGGCGGCGCAAAGGCGATGATCGAGGATGGGCTCTACACTCGTTTTCCAAAGCCGGATTATGCATTGGCCTTCCATGTCGCGGCAGAACTTGAAACTGGCAAAATCTCCGCATCAGAAGGCATTCAATATTCGTCGGCGGACAGCGTCGATATCCGCGTTCCCGGCATTGCCACTCATGGCGCCGCACCCCATTTGGGCCGCGATCCAGTCTATATAGCCTCGCAAATCGTTGTCGGTCTGCAATCGATCATCAGCCGGGAAAAGGGACCATTGGACCCCGGCGTGATTACTGTTGGTGCGTTCCACGCGGGGACAAAGCACAACATCATCTCTGAATATGCCGATTTGCAAGTCACCGTGCGTTCAAACAGCCAAGCCGTCCGCGATCAGCTCATTGCCTCCATTGAACGTGTTGCCAAAGGCATTGGCGCAGCACACGGCTTGCCGCAGGACAAGTTGCCCATCGTCACCGTTACGGAAAGCACGCCAGTCACGGTCAATGATGGCGCGCTTGCCCGCCGCTTAAATGGGGCTATCGCAAATGCCTTGGGCAAGGATGTGGTAACACCGTTCCGCCAGACAACAATGGGCGCGGAAGACTTCGCCTTCTTCGTGGACCAAAAACATGGCATTCCGGGCTATTATTTTGCCGTTGGCGGGAGCAATCCTGCATGGATAGCCGCTGCCAAAAATGGCGGAAAGCCAGTGGCGGGCCACCATTCGCCTTTGTTCAAAATTGATCCGGAACCATCCGTGCGATTGGGGATTGAGGCAACAACGGCTGCTGTGCTGGATTTGCTTGGACCAAGCAAAAATTGAACGGCTGGACCGGATAGGTGCAGGGAAACTTTTATGGCGCGCAAAATTCGTGATCATTACGAACCTGATGATGCGTCGGCTGAACCAGAATTAAGCTGCTGGCTCTGCGCGCGCCCAATGGGCAATGTTACCGAATGGCATCATCCCGTGCCGAAAAGCCGGGGCGGGAAAGATCGGCAACCGGTGCACCCAATTTGTCACCGGACCATCCACGCCAATTTCACCAACAGTGATCTCGAAAAGCGCTTCGCCACTGTCGGCGCTTTATTGGCGCATGACGAAATCGGGCGGTTTGTAGACTGGATAGCCAACAAACCGCCCGATTTTAACGCACCGACCAAAGACCGGCGTTAATCAATAGTGTACAGGCGAAAGCCTGGCGCTTTACCGCGACGCATCTGATTGTCCGTCGTCCTTTGTCTTCCACAGCGAGTAACCAATGCCGCCCAAGATAAGGCCGAAGGTCACGCCAAGGCTCAACACCGGCGGGAATTTGTCTCCATCTAGCAGGAAGTCTGAGACGAAAATCTTTGAACCAATGAAGACCAAAACAAGCGCCAGAGCGTATTTGAGATAATGGAAGCGATGGACCATCGCTGCCAACGCAAAATACAAAGCGCGCAGGCCCAATATGGCCATGATGTTGGATGTATAGACAATGAAGGTATCGGTGGTGATTGCAAAGATCGCGGGCACCGAGTCCACAGCAAACACGAGGTCAGCTAGGTTGATGACGACCAGCGCCAAGAACAATGGCGTGGCTGCACGCACCATCTTGCCCGTCTTCTCGTCAGGCACCTTGACGAAAAACTTCTCGGCATGAAGCTCCTTTGTCACCCGCATATGAGTCGAGATATATTTTACGACTGGGTTCTTGGCGACGTCCATTTCCTGATCACCAGTGAATAGCATCTTGATGCCAGTTCCGACGAGGAAGATCGCGAAAATATAGAGCGTCCAATAATATTCCTGCACAATGGCAGCTCCTGCCGCGATCATTAAGCCACGCAATACAATGACCGCGATAATACCCCATAAAAGCGCACGATATTGATATTTGCGCGGTATTGCGAAAAAGGTGAATATCAGGCTGATGACAAATACATTGTCAATCGACAGCGCCTTTTCGATGAAAAAGCCCGTGTAATATTTCATGCCCATGTCGGCGCCTTTTTGGAACCAGACCCACAGGCCAAACAGCAGTGCAATGCTGATGTAGAAAGCCGACAGCTTCAGGCTCTCGGCGATACCCATTTCCTTGTCCTCTTTATGCAGGATGCCAAGGTCAAAAGCCGTGAGCGTGATAACAATGTTCAGAAAAGCGAGCCAAAACCAGACTGGTGTCCCCAACCAATCCATTGTTAAAAATTCCATGAAATATTCCCTGTTTTACCTAATGTCGCGCGCCACGCGGTCGAAAACCCGCGTGGCGCGCAAGTTAAAATTTTAGATTTTTCTAAGCCGCAATGCCCCCCGCAACGGGGCTTTTGCATGGCTCTCAAGCCGATCTTTGATCGCCAGCTTAAGCCGCTTCAGTTTTTGAATGCGGAACATATCGGGCCAGCGCCGGGTAATTTCGGCGCGTAACTCGCGATCAAACTTCTGGTGATATTGCAACAATCGGAATGACGAAAATGTCATAGCTCATCCTCTTTGAACATTGTTTAAGTTCAATCGGATGTTCCGGGCATGGTTTAGCGTATTTCGGGGGTATGTGAAGACCGCCTGACCACTGCACCGGAAACATCCGATGCGGCCGACATCACGTTCCTTCCGAAGAAGCGAGCGTCAGAGGGGCCCGGTCCGCTTGGTTGTTATGGCGATATTCAGTTCGAATTACAAGACGATTGCGACACACAAAACTCGGCTCGTCGAGTTAATCCCTCAACAGGTCGTTGATTGCCGTCTTCGCACGGGTTTGTGCATCGACGCGTTTGACGATGACGGCACAGGATAAATTGGGTCCGGGGCTGCCATCAGGTAAGGGCTTGCCGGGGGTCGAGCCGGGCACCACGACCGAGTAAGCGGGGACGCGGCCAACAAATATCTCGCCTGTGGTGCGATCGATAATCTTACTAGTTGAGCTGATGAATACGCCCATGGATAGCACGGCGCCTTCTTCGACGATCACGCCTTCGACAACCTCCGACCGCGCGCCAATGAAGCAATTGTCTTCGATGATTACCGGCCCGGCCTGCAATGGTTCCAACACGCCGCCAATGCCAACGCCACCGGACAAATGCACATTCTTACCAATTTGCGCGCAACTGCCGACGGTAGCCCAAGTATCGACCATTGTTCCATCGTCCACGCGCGCGCCAATGTTGACAAAGCTGGGCATCAGCACGACGTTTTTGCCGACATAGCTGCCATGTCGGGCGACGGCCCCGGGCACAACGCGGAAACCTGCATTGCGGAAACGTTTAGCATCCCAATCGCAGAATTTCGAAGGTACCTTATCATAAGCAGGCGCACCGGAGGCTCCGCCATCGACCAAAATATTGTCATTCAGGCGAAACGACAAAAGCACAGCTTTTTTCAACCACTGGTGAACCTGCCAACTGCCCGCCAGCTTCTCCGCAACGCGGTACGACCCATCATCTAAGCCAGCCAAAGCCGTCTGTACCGCGTCGCGCACTTCGCCTTTCGTGGTACTGGAAATGCCTTCGCGTGTGTCCCATGCGGCATCAATGATCGTGGCAAGTTGGTGGGTCATATCGTTCTTTCTATGGCCTGGATGGAGTAAAGCCATCCACTTACGTCGGTAATCTGATGATCGATAAATGGCTCGGTTTCGCTGCTGTCAGCTTCGATGTCGTGGTTCACCCAAATAGTTGTCATACCCAAGGCCTTTGCAGGACTGAGATTATGCGCTGAGTCTTCGACAAAAAGTGCGCGAGTGGGGTCAATATGGAGTTCAGTGCACAGCCTGTCGTAACTTGCGGATGCCGGCTTTGGTATATGCTGCATCCGGTGAATGTCGAATATATCTTCAAACACGCCATCAAGACCCCGCGCCATCAAAACCCGATACGCGTAAGGCGCATCTGCATTGGTGAAGATCAGCTTGCGTCCCGGTAAAGCTTCGATCTGGCTGCGGAGATCGGCGGCAGGCTGCAACAGACTCATGTCCACATCATGGACGAAATCGAGATATCCATGCGGGTCAACGCCATGTTCGGTCATCAATCCACCCAGCGTGGTTCCATATTTCTTCCAATAAGTATGCCGGATTTGGTGCGCAGCGTCTGAGCCGATGTTAAAATGCCGTTCAACATATAACGCAATTCTGTCCCGAACCTGCGCCATTATATTCGCCTCTGGCCCGTAAAGGGTAAGGTCTAGATCAAAAATCCAACTGTCGATATGTTCGAAACGCGAATGCATCCAGCTGCCTAGCCAGAAAAGCAGCTTTACTCAACGGGGACGTTACGATTAGCAAAAGCGAACTATGCTAAAAGTAAATTCAATCGCTGAAAGCGGTATCCTGATGGATGAACCCAGCTTTGGTCGTAAAATTGCAATTGGCAGTTCAGTCATTTTTGCGCTTGCGCTGTCGGCTTGCGGTGGAAACGACGTCCGCTCGACACCGCTGCCGGCCCCACCTTCGTCAGATTTGCCACCGGTGCCACCACCACCACCTCCGCCTCCCCCCCCTCCGCCACCACCGCCTCCTTCATCGCCCAGTTTTACAACCCCGGAGTATATCCAGTCAGACGGCCCAAGTTTTCATCGGGCTATTGCGGCTTATCAAGCAGGGGCCAGTGGGCGCGGGGTCACTGTTGGTGTAATCGATTCAGGGATTGACCAAAATAGCCATGAGTTTGCGGGCCGAATCCATGCGCAGTCGGGGGATGTAACAGGTGCCAATCGATCGCTTGGCGACGACGATGGTCACGGAACAAGCGTTTCGCGCGTTTTGGCTGCCGCCAAGGATGATCGAGATGTCCACGGTATAGCTTACAACGCCACAATATTGGCATTGCGCGCCGATCAAGCGGGAAGCTGCGCTCCGGCTGCTCAGGGCGTGGACGAAGCGGGGTGCTCGTTTCTCGATTCTGCCATTGCCGCTGGCGTTGACCGTGCTGTGGACAATCAAGCACGTGTTATTAATATTTCGCTCGGTGGCGCAGGTGGCGCGAGTAGCGCGCTGCGAACCGCGATAAGTCGCGCGACATCGGCTGGCATTGTGGTTGTCGTGTCAGCGGGAAATGAGGCGGATGAATTAGATCCAGCATTTGACCCCAATAGCCCAAGTCCCTTTGCGCAAGCGTTATTGGCCAATGGCAATGGCCATGTCATCATCGCCACAGCCGTTGATGAGAATGGTGTAATAACAAAATTCAGCAATAGAGCGGGTGTTGCGCAGAACGCGGTGATTTCTGCGCTAGGCCAAAGCATTTGCTGCGAATATCGCAACGACACTATTTATCGCTTTGATGCGAATGGTGGGACCTCTGTGCGGGTGTATAATGGCACATCCTATTCAGCGCCACAGATCGCGGGTGCCGCAGCTTTGCTGGCGCAAGCCTTTCCGAATTTAACCGGCGCGCAGATTGTTAACCTGCTGTTGACGTCGGCGCGTGACGCCGGGGATGCAGGCACTGACGCGCTTTATGGACGCGGCATATTAGACATTGGCCAGGCCTTTGCGCCTGCGGGAACAACTTCGCTAGCTGGTACAAATACGGCTGTTGCACTGAATGGAAATGGCGGAACAACATCAACGTCCATGGGTGACGCCGCATTGTCTCCCATGTCCGCCAATGCGGTAGTGTTGGATATTTATGGTCGTGCGTATGACATCAACATTGCCGAAGGGATAAACCCAAGCGCGCCACGCCTTCGGCTGACGCCAGCTCTGGTGGATCAGGGTCGATCCGTTAGTGTATCGCGCGGAACAACCGAGCTCGCCTTTTCCATCAGCGCCAGTAACGCCCGAAGCCCTCGCCTTTCGCCATTGCTTCTGTCTTCTGGACAGCAGGACCAAGCGCGTATTTTGGCGGGCCGCATCAGTGCCACCATCGCCCGCGACACACGGTTTAGCCTTGGCATCCGTCAAGCGGCTGCAGGCCAAGTCTTAGCATTGCAAGGCATGTTGGGGCCTGCGTTTCTGACCGCCACCGACGCGCAAATGGACGGCGGGTTCGAGCGCGCGCCGGGGCAGTCATTTGCGTTGCGTCATCAACTTGGGCGCTTCGGATTAACAGGAAGCGTTGAGGTAGGCGAAGCGCGTTTGTTCGAGCGCGGTGACGCAAGGTTTATGCGTCAGAGCCACAATCGTTATCCCTACTCCTCTGTCGGCGTGTCGCTAGACCGTCAGATTGGCCCTGCCAAATTCGCGGTTGGTGCAAATTGGATGCGTGAAGACGAGACAGTTCTTGGCGCACGTTTCGCGCATTTCATTGGCCAAAATGGCGCGCGCAGTTTGTTTGTCGACGGCCGCGCTGATGTCACACTGAATGCGCCTTGGTTGCTTGGTGTAAGCTGGCGGCAGGGATGGACCAATGCCAATTCCGGGACGTCGCTAACGGCTCAAAGTGCGCTGCATAGCAACGCCTTTTCGCTGGATCTGTCGAGCGGCAATGTCCTGACTAGCCATGACCGAATTGCGTTCCGTATTGCCCAACCTTTGCGTGTTACCAACGGTGGGCTCGCGCTCAATCTACCGGTGGCCTATGATTATGCGACACGTGGGACGACATTTGCTGTCCGCCAGATTTCTTTGGCACCAAAAGGGCGGGAGATTGCCAGCGAGCTTGCGTGGAGCATTCCCATCAGTCGAGGCGATTTCTCATCGAACCTGTTTTGGCGGCAGGAGCCGGGGCATTTTAAAAGCGCGCCCGATGATCTCGGCATTGTATTTCGACTACAATTCGACTTTTAAACGGTAAAGCTCTCACCGCAGCCGCAACTTCCCGTCGCATTGGGATTGGTAAACACAAAGCCAGCAGCAAATTCATCCTCGACCCAATCCATGATTGAACCAACGAGATACAGCACGGAGCCGCCATCAATATACAACACGCCGCCCGGTGTTTCGATCTTTTCGTCGAACGCGACGGCCTTAGTCACATAATCGACTGAATAGGCAAGTCCTGAACAGCCTCGACGTGGCGTAGACAGCTTCACACCAATTGCATCTTCAGGTGCTTTGGCCATAAGTTCGGCAATTCGTGCTTCGGATGCTGCGGTGAGTATGACGGCGGCGGGCCGTGCGCGTGTTTTTACATCGGTCATAACATTCCAAGCTCCAGACGGGCTTCATCCGTCATATTGGCGGGGCTCCATGCTGGCTCCCACACCAAATTCACCTCGGCATCGCCAATGCCCGGAACTGCCCCGACGCGCAGCTCTACCTCGCCGGGCATCGATTCTGCTACGGGGCAGTGCGGAGTCGTCAGCGTCATGGCAACGACAGCATGGCCATCGTTAATCTCGACATTGTAAATCAGGCCAAGGTCGTAAATGTTCACCGGAATTTCAGGGTCATATATTTCCTTGAGCGCAGCAATCACAGCCTCGTACAAATCACCCTCGGGCTCACTTGGTACGGGCGCGGTAGGTTTTTGCGCGAGGAAGCCTTCGAGATAATCCTTCTTGCGTTCGACGCTCTCGCTTGCGACATCGATCCGCGCTTTGGGAGGCTTCTCTACACTATCGACTTCTTGTATGCGGATGTTCTCGTTCATCCAAAAATCCTCTTCACCCGTTCGAGGCCGCGCACCAGCGCCGCGACATCCTCTTCATCATTATAAATTCCAAAGCTCGCCCGTGCGGTGGCAGGCACGCCCAAATGGTCCATCAATGGTTGCGCACAATGATGGCCAGCACGAATGGCGACATTTTCTTCGTCCAATATTGTCCCGATGTCGTGCGGATGCACGCCCTCCATTGAAAAGGAGACAATCCCCGCCGATTGTTCAGGGCCGTATACAGTGATCGCGTTGTTCGCGCGCAAAGCATTGCGTGTCTGCGCGGCCAGCGCGCTTTCATGTGCGAATAATGCCTCTGGTCCAAAGCTATCGATGAAGTCGATGGCGGCGTGCAGGCCGATCACCTCGATGATCATCGGCGTCCCCGCCTCAAATCGCGCTGGCGCAGGGGCATAGGTAGTCTTTTCAAACGTCACCCGATCAATCATCGCGCCGCCGCCCTGATAAGGAGGCATGGCATTCAGCATTTCCGCCTGCGCCCACAAAACACCAACACCAGTCGGGCCATATAATTTATGCCCAGACATGACATAAAAATCGCAACCTAAAGCTGCCATATCCAGATGCATTCGGGGCGCAGCCTGACAGCCGTCAAGCAATAGCTTCGCGCCAACCGCATGGGCTGCATGCGCGGCACGCTTTGCGTCGAGCACTGAACCAAGCACGTTCGACACATGTGCGAGCGCAACCATCTTGTGCGTGGGTGTTAGATGGGACTCTAACCAGTCAAGATCGATCTGACCGTCCTTGGTTAACGGGCACACATCAATATGCGCGCCAACCTTCTCGGCAACCATCTGCCATGGCACTATGTTGCTGTGATGCTCCAGCTGGCTCAGCATGATGCGGTCGCCCGCCGTCAGGTTCGCTGTGCCCCAGCTATGCGCGACAAGATTAATGCCTTCGGTTGCACCCCGAATAAACACAATTTCATCGGCCGAAGCCGCACCCATAAATTGCGCTACACGGGCACGTGCTGCCTCAAACGCCACAGTCATATTCGCCGACCGTGCGTAAACGCCGCGATGGACGGTGGCGTAATCAACGCCGCCTGCACGCATCATCGCGTCGAGCACGACCTGGGGTTTCTGCGCTGTCGCGGCGGTGTCGAGATAATGCCAGTTGTTAGCGAGGCCTGGGAATTGGTCGCGAATGGATGAAGTGGCTTTCAGCATGCCAAAACACCGTCATGCTGAACTTGTTTCAGTATCCATCGTCCAACCGAGAAAGCAGGTACGAGAAGCAAAATAGACCCTGAAACAAGTTCAGGGTGACGACGATTTAGAGGGAAAAATGTTCTCACACCAATTCGCCTAATTTCTTTAACGCCGCTTCGGTCAGCATCTCTTCATCCACAGCGCCTTCAAACACACCAGCGACAAAGGCCTGCAGCATCAATTTTTTTGCGTCCGCTGGCGCAAGGCCGCGTGCTTGCAGATAGAATAACCCCATTGGGTCCAATTCACCAATCGCGCAACCATGTGCGCATTTGACGTCGTCGGCGTAGATTTCGAGTTCTGGCTTCGCATTGGCAGTCGCACTGCGGTCGAGCAACATGGCCTTCACCGATTGCACACTGTCGGTCAGCTGCGCATCGCGCGCAACGGCGACCTTGCCCAAATAAGTTCCGGTTGCAGTATCCGCGAGGACCGAGCGCACGATCTGCGATGACGTCGCTTTGGGTTCGGCATGGGTGACGGTCGTGATGATTTCGAGCGTCTGCGTGTTGCCGCCAATTTGCACACCGCCGAGTTTGAAATCCGCGCCCTCATGCAATGTCACATTCAATTCAACGCGGCCATAATTGCCGCCGATGTTGAGGATATGGATGGCGGCTGTTGCACCCTTGCCAATGGCGATGTCGATTTGGTGGATGGATCCTGTCTCTTGAACAATCGTGCGCGCATAATGACCGCCTACGGGCACAATGATGTTTTCAGGCGTGGCTAGAGGCCACGCCGACTCTACTGCGGCAATGTCGCTGTAGCGCCAAGCTTCGTCGCGGCGGGTGGGCGCGGGCATGTTCAAGCAGCCAGTTCCTTATATCCGTCACGCTCGAGTTCCAGCGCGAGCTCAGGCCCGCCACTCCGCGTGATGCGCCCATCGGCGAGAACGTGGACAAAGTCCGGCTTCACATAATCGAGTAAGCGTTGATAATGGGTAATCAGCAACACGGCCTTGTCTGGCTTGCGCATGATCCGGTTGATGCCGTCACCCACAATACGCAATGCGTCGATATCGAGCCCACTGTCGGTTTCATCAAGGATCGCGAGCGCCGGGTCGATGATGCCCATTTGCACCATTTCATTGCGCTTCTTTTCACCGCCGGAAAAGCCGACATTTACAGGGCGTTTGAGCATGTCCATATCCATGCCAAGCGCGCCTGCTTGTTCACGTGCCACCTTAAGGAATTCGGCGCCTGATAAAGGTGCTTCACCGCGGTGCTTGCGTTGCGCGTTCAATGCTTCACGCAGAAACTGGACATTCGATACGCCAGGAATTTCGACGGGATATTGGAAACCCAAAAACAACCCAGCCGCCGCGCGCTCATGCGGTTCGAGGTCGAGGAGGTTTTGTCCGTTAAATGTCACCTCACCGTCAGTTACTTCATAACCTGGGCGGCCGGACAGCACATAACCAAGTGTGGATTTTCCTGCACCATTCGGCCCCATGATCGCGTGGATTTCGCCCGCGTTCAGCGACAGTGTGAGGCCCTTAAGGATAGGCTTGTCGCCAACAGTGGCGTGGAGATTCGTAATTTGGAGCATGTTACTTCTTTTTTCCATCAAAGCTTTGTTCGGTCATTGAGCGCTGGCTGGTTTATCCAACCGACCCCTCAAGCGAAATTCCCAGCAATTTCTGCGCCTCCACTGCAAATTCCATGGGCAGTTGCTGTAATACTTCCTTGGCAAAGCCGTTGACAATCAACGTTACGGCTTCTTCGGCGTTCAGGCCGCGGGCTTGCGCGTAGAACATTTGGTCGTCGCTGATCTTACTCGTGGTCGCCTCATGCTCAATCTGCGCGCTTGGGTTACGCACTTCGATATAAGGCACGGTATGCGCGCCGCTTAAAGACCCCAGAAGCAAGGAATCGCATTGCGTGAAATTGCGCACGCCTTCGGCGTTTGGCGCGACGCGGACGAGGCCGCGATAGGTGTTGTTGCTATGCCCAGCGCTGATGCCCTTGCTGACAATGGTCGAGCGACTGCCTTTGCCATTGTGGATCATCTTGGTGCCAGTGTCGGCTTGCTGATAATTGTTGGTTACCGCAACGGAGTAAAATTCGCCCACGCTATTTTCGCCATTCAAAACACAGCTTGGATATTTCCACGTCACGGCGCTGCCGGTTTCAACCTGCGTCCAGCTCACCTTGCTATTCTTACCCTGACACAAAGCGCGCTTGGTCACGAAATTATAGATTCCACCCTTACCTTCGGCATCGCCGGGATACCAGTTTTGCACGGTCGAATATTTAATCTCGGCATCGTCGAGCGCGACCAGTTCGACGACAGCAGCGTGCAGTTGGTTTTCATCGCGCATCGGCGCAGTGCAGCCTTCGAGATAGGACACGTAACTACCCTTATCGGCGATAATCAACGTGCGCTCAAACTGGCCTGTGTTTTCCGCGTTAATCCGGAAATAGGTGCTGAGCTCCATCGGGCAGCGCACGCCTTCGGGGATGTACACGAACGTCCCGTCGGAAAAGACTGCGCAGTTTAATGTGGCGAAATAATTGTCGTGCATCGGCACAATCTTGCCGAGCCATTTCTTCACCAGCTCCGGATATTCCTTGATAGCCTCCGAAATGCTACGGAAGATAACGCCCGCGCGCTCAAGTTCGGCGCGAAAAGTGGTGGCAACCGAGACGCTATCAAACACGGCATCAACCGCGACGCGGCGTTGCGGCAAGCCGCCATCTTCGCCGCCTTCTACACCCGCGAGCAACTTCTGCTCGGCAATTGGAATACCAAGCTTTTCATAAATGCGCAGGATTTCAGGATCTACCTCATCCAGCGAACCAAGCTTTGGCTTCGCCTTTGGCTCGGCATAATAATAAGCGTCCTGATAATCGATGGGCGGCACGTTGAGCTTGGCCCAATCGGGCGGCGTCATGGTTTTCCAATTCGCAAACGCCTTCAACCGCCATTCGAGCATCCATTCGGGTTCATTTTTCTTGGCGGAGATAAAGCGGACGGTATCCTCGGTCAGGCCCTTGGGCGCAAAGTCGGTTTCGATGTCCGATGACCAGCCATGCTCGTAATCCGCCACGCGATCCGCAGCATCCCATGCGGCTTTATCCTTGATGTCCATGTCATCGCTCATCGCGTTAATCCTGCCAAATTTATTTGTGCCAACGCACCGCGCACTGCATTATTCACCACTGGCCAATGCGCTTGGACGTGACAGCTGCCTTCCTTGGCGCAATGCTGGCCCATTGCTTGCTTGTGCGAATCGCAACATGTGGTCAGCGCAATCGGGCCTTCGACAGCTTCAATGATGTCGGCAATGGTGATTGCGGCTGCCGGACGGGCAAGCGTGATGCCGCCGCCCGTGCCGCGGGCCGACCGCAACAGGCCCGCCTTTGTCAATATGCTCACCAGCTTTTGCGTTGTCGGCAGAGCCAGGCCGGTTTCGGCGGCAAGATCAGTGGCCGACACGCGCGCAAAGCCACAGTGGCGCGAAGCTGCGCTCATAATCACCACTGCATAATCAGCCATATTCGACAAACGCATCTCGCGTCCCCTAATCAGATAGATTTACTCCGATTGGGGGCAGATGGTCCCTTTATGGGTAGAAATCAAGCCAGAAAGGATTCAATATTGCGGAAATGGCCAATGCCGCTTTGAGTAGAAATATCAGGTGTACCTGCGCTGCAAGTCGAATATCGCTTACATGTGTCTAATTGCATCGGCGGCTAACAACATAATCCTGTAATCTTTGTGCCTCTTCAGCATTGAAACGCAAACCCAGCTTACTGCGTCGCCACAATATATCGTCGGCGGATTGCGCCCATTCGTGATCAACGAGATAGTCCGCCTCAACCGCAAAGAGGCTATGTCCAAAGTCCTTGCCCAAATCGGCGAGTGCGCTGGCGTTCGTTAACAAGGCACGGGTCTTTGTTCCGTAGCTCCGCACCCAACGATGAACGAGTGCGACGGGTAAATAGGCATGCTCTTGCTGAATATCCTGGGCGAGGCGATTGGCACCATCAATTGGGAAATCCCCACCTGGCAATGGCTGAAGCAATGTCCAGCTTTGACCTTTCAGAACAGTCAAGTGCTTCGAAAGCTGCTCGACCGCACTCTCGGCCAGGTGCCGATAGGTGGTTATTTTGCCGCCAAAGACCGAGAGGATGGGCGCTGCGCCATCCCCATCGACATCCAGTTCGAAATGATATCCGCGCGACGCTGTTTCAGGTTTGCCTGTGCCGTCATCGACCAGGGGCCGGACGCCGGCAAAGCTATACAGCACATCGGCAGCTGTGATGGTTTGCTTGAAATAGGCTGCCGCCGACGCGCAGATATAATCAATTTCTTCTGCGGTCGCGTGAATGTCATCCAGAGAACCCTTATGATCGGCATCTGTCGTCCCGATGAGGGTAAAGTCATCCTCATACGGAATGGCGAAGAATATCCGGCCGTCGGGGTTTTGGCAGAAATAGGCCTGTGGTGTGTCGAACATCTTGCGGACCACGATGTGCGATCCTCTTACTAAGCGGATTGTGCCACCTGATGGGCGGCCATGCCCACTTGTCCGCGCGAGCAAGTCCAGCACCGCTGGCCCAGCCGCATTGGCGACTGCGCGCGCCAACACTGGTTCTTGTCCTGCAATTTCTATATGCCACAATCCATCACGTCTTTCGAGATGCGTCACTTCGGATCGGGTACGAATATCTGCCTTGTGCTCAGCCGCGTCCATCGCGTTCAAAACGACCAAGCGCGCGTCATCGACCCAGCAGTCCGAATATTCAAACGCCTTCACAAATTCGGACCGAAGCGGCTTGCCCGCAGGCTCAGTTTTCAAATTGACCGTCCGAGTCGCGGGCAGCAATTTTCGGCCACCAATATGGTCGTACAGAAACAAACCAAGCCGCACGAGCCACGCAGGACGAATCCCTTTTTGATGCGGCAAAATGAAACGTAATGGCCAAATGATATGCGGCGCGATGGCCCAAAGGCGCTCGCGTTCAATTAAGGATTCGCGCACCAACGCAAACTCATAATGTTCCAGATAACGAAGTCCGCCATGGATAAGCTTCGTAGAGGCAGACGATGTGCCCCGCGCCAAATCTCCGCGTTCCAACAAAATGACTTTGGCACCCCTGCCAGCGGCGTCCCGTGCGATACCTGCACCATTAATGCCGCCGCCTATAACGGCCAAATCATAGATAATCTGATTCATAAAAACGCCCATGCAAATGCCGCTGCTGTTATAAAGGCGGTGAGGGTCGCTAGTATCACCGGCAACAACGCCCTCCACCCTTGGGTCAGCAACAGATCAAGCCTTGATCTCATAGCGGTGGCCGTCACCGCAAACAACAGCATCGCTTTGGATGCGATCAGGCCGTATTCCGCCACCCAGTCAGGCGCGTCAATGACGGAATTTACGGCAACGGCAACAAAGAAGGCGATAATGAACCAAGGCAACTTTAGTTTGGAAGCCAGACTTGTGGTTCGTCCATCGGTTGATCCAATGGCTAGCCCAACAAATGCAACGACTGGGGCGAGAAGCGCGACACGGGACAGTTTCACGATAGTGGCCGTTTCACCCGCTGATTGGGAGAAGCTATAGCCACCACCCAAAGACTGCGCGACATCATGCACCGCTGCGCCCATTAAGAAGCCAGCTTGTTTGTCAGTGAAATCGAGCTGCGCTGCAATGAGCGGATAGAAAGTCATGGCGACGGCGCTTGCCAAGGCTACGCCAACGAGAATGAGTGTAAACTGCGATTGATTAAGTCGCTCGCGACCGATGACGGCGTAAATAGCTAAGGCTGCGGATGCACCGCAAATGGCGGTTGCACCGCCAGCTAACCAGCCCGCGTAGCGGCTTTGCCCGCTAAGTCGCGCGCCCAAAAGTCCAGCCCCCATGACCAAAGACATGATGCCAATAAGCCCCAAAAATGCGAGCGCACCAAGCCCGCCAACCTGCATCGCGGTAACTTGCGTGCCCAACAAAACAATTCCCCAGCGCAAGCAAGACGTGCCGCAGAAATCAAGGCCGGGATGCACCTTTTGCTCTGCGGATACAAAATTGAGTGCAAGGCCAAGCAACAAGCCCGCCAAGATGACGGGCATGCCATAATGTTCGGAAAACCAAGTTGCAGCCGCAGCGGCTACACCGACGACCGCAAGTCCTGGAAATAGGGCGCTGATCAACAACCGTTTGGCCCGCTCAGGTTTATCCTCTGCAAGGTAGGTCTCGCCGTACAGGTCAGCGATGTAATTCGCGTTTATGTCTTGCGGTGTCATATGGCCTTCTATAGGCAAGTCGGCGAGGAGTTCCAGCATAAAGCGGGATGCGCGATCGACCAAGCGGGGACAATGATGCAGTGGGGCCAAGTGACATGAAGCCAATTACGCCAACGCTGCGCTGGATCCTATTTGGGCTGCTGTGTGTAGCCGGTATTTTCAATGCCATGGACAGACCCGTTATCGCAATTCTGAAGCCCGACATTTCGGCTGACCTCGGCTGGAGCGATACCGATTTTGCTAACCTCGCTTTTGTAACGCAGGTTGCAGCAGCGCTGTCTTTCCTTTTCACTGGGTGGCTCGTTGATAAAATCGGCGTGCTCCGTTCAATGATTGCTGGTGTCACGACTTGGAGCCTTGCGGCGATGGCCCATGGCTGGGCAATTGCCGGCTGGCATGTCGTCGCTGCGCGCATTGGCCTTGGCGCGACCGAGGCCGTGCAGACGCCGCTGACGATCAAGACTGTCGCCACGCTTTTCCCTCCAGACAAGCGCTCGTTTGCCTTTGGTGTGGGCACGGCGATTGCCGGTATTGGCACTATCACTATGCCGTTTTTCATCCCGGTGATCGCCGCTATCTGGGGATGGCGTGGCGCGCTCATCTTTGCCGGGATCGGCGGTTTTATAACATTGGCGCTGTGGCTGTGGTTCGCGCGCGGGGTGAGGTTTGACGATAAGGCCGAGGACGCTAATCATTATTTTGCAGACGACGGCGCTCCTTACGGTCCGATATTGAGGGAGCGGCGCACATGGGCAATTGTCATTGCCAAAATGCTGTCCGACGCGACCTGGTGGTTGATCAATTTCTGGTTGCCAGATTTTTACCGCAAAGAATTTGGCCTCACGACAGGCGAGTTAGCGATTCCGCTGGCGATTGCTTTTTTCGGGTCGGGGGCAGGCGCATTATTCGCAGGGTGGCTATCAACGCGGCTTTTGGAGGCGGGATGGAGTGTCAACCGCGTGCGCAAGACGATAATGTTCGGCTCTGCTGCGATTGTGGTGCCTTTGCCCTTCGTTCTCACGCTGGACTCTTTCTGGCCCGTGGCGATTATGATGGGCGTGGTGATGGCAGGGCATCAGGGTTTTTCGTTGTCGATATTCTCAATCATTACCGACGTCGTTCCGCGTGGCAAGGTTGGGCGCGTGACCGCTTTTGGCGCATTCATGGGCAATATGGGCGGCGCATTGATCCAGCTGGTGACAGGCGCCGTCTTGGCGGCGGGGCTGGGCTTTACGCCTCTATTTATCTTTGCGGCTGCGTCTTATCTGCTCGCTTTGGGCTGGCTGCATTGGCTGCTACCAAATATTCGGCGCGTTGAGAAAGCCGAGGAACCCTGTACATGATGGCCAGATCGGGACCTGTCATGTGGCGCATCAACGCCACATGAAGTTGTACGTCATCGTAAGGCTTATGCTGGTTTTGCGAGGCCCTCAGTTGTTACAAGTTCCTGCAATTCGCCCGCTTCATACATTTCCATCATGATGTCGGAGCCGCCCAAAAATTCACCCTTAACGTAAAGCTGTGGGATGGTTGGCCAATCGCTATAATCCTTGATGCCAGCGCGAATTTCCATGTCTTGCAACACATCGACGCTTTCATAGGCAATGTTCAGGTGGTCGAGAATGGCAATTGCCTTGCTCGAAAACCCACATTGCGGAAACAGCGGGCTGCCCTTCATGAACAGGACGACATTATTGCCTTTGACGATCTCTTCGATCCGGTCGTGAACGCTCATGTATAAAACTCCAAAAATTCTAGTTCTGAGGAATAGCTGTCGTGAGCTGCAAGGCATGCAAAACGCCGCCCATCCGTCCGCCCAACGCGTCATAAACTGCCTTGTGCTGTTTTACGCGAGGTAGCCCGCGAAAACTCTCGCTCACTACACGCGCGGCATAATGGTTGCCGTCACCTGCAAGGTCGGTAATCTCCACCAACGCATCGGGCAAGGCGGCCTTAATCATGCCTTCAATTTCATCTGCCTGCATTGCCATTATGCGGGCTCAATAAACTGACGACGTGCTTCGACCATCTTGTCTTCAAGCGCGCGTCGAATCATAGCATCGTCAATTTCAACACCGGCCGACGTCAAATCACCCAACAGCTTGCGTACGACATCTTCGTCGCCCGCTTCTTCAAAGTCGGCTTGCACTACCGAAGTCGCGTAAGCGGTGGTCTCTTCTGGCGTAAGGCTCATTTTTTCGGCGGCCCACTGCCCAAGCAGCTTATTCCGGCGGGCGGTTATCTTGAACTGCGTTTCTGCGTCATGCGCAAACTTGTTTTCAAAAGCGGTCTCGCGGTTGTCGAAACTTGTCATTTTGCAGTTCCTATCTGTTGCCGGATCAAGATAATGGCTTTGCGTCCAATCAACAAGGCTGATGGCGTCAAATATGCACCACTAGCTTTCCGACGGCCGCGCGATCACCAAGCCGGGCAATCGCGGTTCCGGCATCGGCCAGCGCGAAAGTCTCCGAAATACGTGGTTTGATTTTACCTGCGGCATAAAGGTCGAATAATTCCGAAATATTGGCGTGGTTCTTTTGCGGTGTGCGCGCGGCAAAGGCACCCCAGAAGACACCGCACACGTCGCAGCTTTTCAGCAATGTCAAATTCAACGGCAGCTTGGCGATACCGGCCGGAAAACCAACAACCAAAAACTTGCCTTCCCATGCAATGGCGCGGACCGCAGGCTCACTATAGTCGCCACCGACCGTGTCATAAATGATGTTAAAGCCATCACGACCAG
Organism: uncultured Sphingomonadales bacterium; assembly: GCA_903868245.1. Taxonomy (GTDB): domain Bacteria; phylum Pseudomonadota; class Alphaproteobacteria; order Sphingomonadales; family Sphingomonadaceae; genus Sphingorhabdus_B. Next base: position 28,490 of record CAIPUN010000063.1, read on the forward strand.
CGGCAGCCTTGAACATTTCGGCCACAGCCTTGGATTGGTCTTTATCGAACGGCTGCTGCGGGTAAACGACAACTTCATCGGCACCAGCTTCCCGAGCGATGTCCGCTTTTGCTTCGCTGGAAACACCGGCAACCACACGGCCGCCATAGGCCTTGGCCAACTCGATCGCTGAGATACCAATACCGCCAGCCCCGCCAAGGACCAAGACATTGTCGCCAGCCTTCATATGACCGCGATCCTTCAGCGCATGAATCGACGTGCCATAGGTCATCAGCAACGACGCACCATCGTCAAAAGACATGGCGTCGGGCATTTTGAAGCAATTAAATGCCGCAATCGCGACCTTTTCGGTCAATCCGCCATTACCGCACAGACCGATCACGCGGTCGCCAATGGCAAATCCGCTGACGCCATCGCCAATCGCTTCTACGACACCAGCGATTTCACCGCCGGGCGCAAAGGGGCGTTCTGGTTTGAACTGATACAGGTCGACAATCATCAACGTGTCAGGAAAGTTGATTGAGCATGCCTTTACGGCAACGACGACTTGGCCGGGGCCAGCAACTGGCTCAGGCAATTCGCCCAGGACCAGCGTTTCGGGGCCGCCGCTGGCGGTTGATAATAATGCGCGCATGTCTCTCTCCTAAACTTGATTGGGCGACAGCCAGGGCTGGCTTGCCGATATCTTGTTTTCATAGGCCGAAATGGCGTCGCTGCTTTTGAGCGTTAGGCCGATTTCATCGACGCCGTTGATCAGGCAATGTTTGCGGAAGGGGTCAATTTCAAATGCAAAGCGATCCTGAAACGGCGTGGTGACCGTCTGCGTTTCCAGATCGATATGGATATCATCGGTCTTTGCCACTTCCATGAGGCGGTCGATGGCTTCTTGCGGGAGCACGATGGCCAGTAGCCCGTTTTTGAATGCGTTGCCGGAAAAAATGTCGGAGAAACTAGGCGCAATTACCGCCGAGATGCCTAAGTCAGCCATAGCCCAAGCGGCGTGTTCGCGACTTGACCCACAACCGAAATTGTCACCCGCAATCAATATGGGCGCGCCTGCATATGCCGGATCATCAAACACATTGCCCGTCACAGTCCGCAAGGTTTGAAACGCGCCTTTGCCAAGCCCGGACCGGCTAATGGTTTTTAGCCATACTGCCGGAATGATAATGTCGGTGTCGACATTTTTCAGCCCAAGCGGATAGGCCTTTCCCTTAACGCTGCTTATAGGCTGCATGTGTTTAGTCCGTATCTGTCTTGGGCTGATTATGGCCCATCGGTGAACCTTCGGGTTCCGGCGATAAGGGTTCAAGCTTGCCCTTTTTCTGTGTCAGGCTGCGTCGTCCGGCGTATAATAATGCGGCCACGAGGGCTGCAGAACCAACTGCTGCGCCAACCTTTGCAGTGGTCGACCATTTGTCGCTGCTATCGGATTTGTTATCGGTCATATATCTCTTCCTTGATAGGCTAAACCTTAGCTTTGGCTTCTGTCACAAGTAAAGAGAATAGCTTATCTTTGCGCAACGCTGAACCTGTAACGGCAAATGGCGGCGCTATTTGTCAATTGATCAACGCGCGCACATCAGTCAGCTTTCCAGTGACGGCGGCCGCGGCCGCCATAGCCGGGCTGACCAAATGCGTGCGGGCGCCCGGACCCTGCCGTCCGACAAAATTGCGATTGCTGGTGGATGCACAACGCTCTCCAGCAGGCACCTTGTCGGGGTTCATACCCAAGCAGGCCGAACAACCTGGCTCGCGCCATTCAAGACCAGCATTTATAAAGATCCGGTCAAGCCCCTCGGCTTCTGCCATTTGTTTCACAAGACCGCTGCCAGGCACGACGATTGCCCATTTGATGTTATCCGCCTTTTTGCGGCCTTTCAGCACGGCGGCAGCAGCGCGTAGATCTTCAATGCGGCTGTTGGTGCAACTGCCGATAAAGATGTTTTCCACCGATATATCGGTCATCGGCATGCCGGGGGTCAGGCCCATATAATCGAGCGATTTTTGGGCCGCTGCTTGCTTGGATGGGTCGGCAAAGGACGACGGATCAGGCACGACGCCTGTAATCGGCAACACGTCCTCTGGGCTCGTGCCCCAAGTGACGCTTGGCGCGATATCGGCGGCGTTGATGGTAACAACCTTGTCATAGACTGCGCCTGCATCGGTAGCGAGTGAACGCCAATAAGCGACAGCTGTGTCCCATTGGGCGCCCTTTGGGGCCATTGGTCGGCCCTTGAGATATGCAAAAGTCACATCGTCCGGCGCGACCAAGCCAGCGCGCGCGCCATGTTCGATGGCCATGTTAGAAATGGTCAAGCGCCCCTCAATGCTCAGCGCGCGAATGACGGAGCCTGTATATTCGATAACATGGCCCGTCCCACCAGACGCGCCCAGCACGCCTGTGATATGCAAGACAACGTCCTTTGCCGAGACGCCAGGGCCAAGTTCGCCCTCAACGCGGACTTCCATCGACTTGGATTGGCTGAGCTGAAGTGTTTGGGTGGCCAAAACATGCTCAACCTCTGATGTACCAATGCCAAAGGCCAAAGCACCCAACCCGCCATGACACGCGGTATGGCTATCCCCGCAGACAATTGTCGTTCCCGGCAAGGAAAAACCTTGTTCTGGGCCGACGACGTGGACGATCCCCTGCTTTACATCGGTGGCGTCGATATAATCGATGCCGAATTCTGGAGCGTTCCGTTCCAGCGCCTCCAATTGCTGCGCGCTTTCGGGGTCAGCAATAGGGATATTATTGCCGTTCGCGTCCAAGCGTGCCGTCGTCGGCAGATTGTGGTCAGGCACGGCTAAAGTCAGATCTGGCCGCCGCACACGACGTCCTGCGACGCGCAGCCCTTCGAAAGCCTGCGGACTGGTCACTTCGTGAACCAAATGGCGGTCAATGAAGATCAGGCATGTCCCGTCGTCGCGTTGTTCCACGACATGGGCGTTCCAGATTTTTTCGTATAGTGTTTGCGGTGCTGACATAATAAAAATGCCATAGAAGCGATTGCAGCGAAATCAAGTAAGGCAGCGTCGCTTGCACTTCAAATTTGCAAACTTTGCGTCTATTGGATGGGTTATGAGCATTTTCGCCATCATATTTATTGTGCTTCTGACGGTCTTCGTCATGGAATGGGTGGCCTGGTCCAGCCATAAATATATCATGCATGGCTGGGGCTGGGACTGGCACCGCGACCATCATGAGCCGCATGACAATGCGCTGGAGAAGAACGATTTATATGGCATTGTTGGCGCAGTCACCAGCATTTCGCTATTCGCAATCGGCAGCCCGCTGATATTTGGCAATAAGGCGTGGGAGCCTGCGACATGGATCGGCCTTGGCGTTATGGTTTACGGCATCATTTATACGGCGGTACATGATGGTCTCGTGCATCAACGTTATTTCAAATATGTCCCGCGCAGTGGCTATGCGAAACGGTTGGTGCAGGCGCATAAGCTACACCATGCCACTATTGGCAAGGAAGGCGGCGTAAGCTTTGGCTTTATATTCGCCCGCGACCCAGCCAAGTTGAAAGCTGACCTTAAAAAACAGCGCGAGGCTGGCACCGCGATTGTCCGCGATGCTGCCATTTAAAGGGTCCTGACCCTAAGGTTCTGGCTTAAGCCAAATCCAGCTAAGGCAAAGCACAGCCACGCCCACGGGCACAAGCGACCATGGCAAGGTTAATGCCGCAAAGCCAATCGCGATGCTGACACCAAATGCGATAGTCGCCGACCATTTTCCGCGCCGACTAATGGCGCCCTTTTCCCGCCAAGCCACAAGATGAGCACCAAATTTTGGATGGTTCAACAGTCGCGCTTCAAGCGCCGGGTTGCTGCGTGCGAAACAGAAGGCGGCCAAGATCATGAACGGCACCGTCGGCAGCAAGGGCAGGACAATGCCTGTCGTGCCCAAGGCAAGAGCCAACAAGCCGGCCCACAGATAAAGCTGCCGCTTTATCAATATTGGTGAACTGCCTTGGTCACAAAATAGCTATCAAGTCCTTCTGGACCGCCCTCGCTGCCAAAGCCGGATTCCTTCACCCCGCCAAAGGGCGCATCGGGCATCGAGATGACAAAGCTGTTGAGGCCAACCATCCCTGTATCGAGCGCGTCGGCGACCAGATTTGCTTGCCGCGCATTTTCGGTGAAAGCATAAGCGGCAAGGCCGAAGGGCAGGCGGTTTGCTTGTTCAATGGCTTCATCAAAAGTCTTAAACGGCCGCATCAAAGCAACAGGTCCAAAGGGTTCGTCGTCCATGACCTTTGCCGACATTGGCACATCGGACAGCACCGTTGGCGTATAGAAAAAGCCATGATTTCCACGCGAACCACCGGTGAGTAAATTGGCGCCCTTTGACGTCGCATCCTCAACCAACGCCGCGATGGCCGACGGTCGCCGTGCGTTGGCCAATGGACCCATGACGGTGCCGGCGTCGAGACCGTTGCCGACCTGAACCTTTTTCGTATGCGCAGCAAAACCAGCAACGAAACGGTCATAGACGCCCTCTTGCACATAAAATCGGGTGGGCGAAATACACACTTGGCCCGCGTTGCGGAACTTGGTGGTGGCCGACAAGCTGATCGCTTTTTCAAGATCACAATCGTCGAAAATCAGAACTGGCGCATGGCCACCCAATTCCATGGTGGTCCGTTTCACGCCATCTGCTGCAAGTTTTAGCAAATGTTTGCCAACGGGCACGGATCCTGTGAAGCTCACCTTGCGGATGATAGAGGACGCTATCAAATGACGGCTGACCATATCGGGTACGCCGTAGACCAATTGCGCAACATTACCGGGCACGCCGCCATCGATGACACATTGCATAATTGCGCCCGTGCTTGCGGGTGTTTCTTCCGGCGGCTTTGCGATGATGGAGCATCCTGCTGCCAAAGCAGCCGCCATTTTTTTACACATCAGGTTCACCGGGAAATTCCATGGTGAAAAGGCCGCAACTGGCCCAACCGGTTGTTTAAGTACGATCGCCCGCTGACCCGTTGGTCGGACCAACACACGGCCATAGCTACGTTTGGCTTCCTCTGCGAAATAATCGAACTGTGCGGCGCAGGACAGCACTTCGGTGCGTGCCTCAGCGAGTGGCTTGCCCTGTTCGGTGGTGAGCAGGACGGCGATTGTTTCGGCGCGTTCGCGAATATGGTCAGCGACCTTATGCAAAATCGCCGCGCGGGCATTAACGTCTACGCTTCTCCAATGGGCAAAACCCTTGGCCGTTGCGGCCAGAGCCTCATCAAGATCAGCAGCCGTCGCCAACGGCAATTCTGCCAGCGTCTCACCAGTTGCTGGATTGATAACCGAATGTGTGTCGCGGCCTTCGCCCGTGCGCCAGCTGCCGTCAATATATAGGCCTAAATCAGTGGAATAGCTCATCGGTTTTCCTGCAAATTTTGTGTGCTTTGCTTGTAGGCGTCAGCTAACGGCTTTGGAACCCCTAGCGAGTTGCAAAAGCCAGAAAACCGGAAAGCCCGCGAGCAACAAGGCGATGCCCCAGACCAATGCTTCGGAACCTGCGCCATAAATCGTCCAGCAGGAATATATAGCGGCCAGCAATAGGATGGCTTTAAATCCTAGGCTGACCTTCAATATGCCCGTCTGGATGAGGCGGAACGCAGCCGCTGCGCAACCGAAATACATGACCAACACGATGGCCGTAGTGAGCAATATGAGAAATTCAAACATCGATGCCATTGTCCGGCTGCTGTTCATCAGGATGACAAGCGTCAAAAGGCTTGTACTAAACAGATGCGCGTTGCGCGGCGTGCCATTAGTTGCGGCCTTTCCCATGAATGCCGGAAACAAGCCATCACGTGCCAAAGCGGCGGGCAATTCTGCCTGGCACATAATCCACCCGTTCAACGCGCCAAGTGCGCTGATGGCGCCAATAGCAGCGATAGCGGTGCCCGCATTAGTGCCCGCATAAACGCTCACAAAATCGGCAAATGGCGCAGCAGATACGCTGGTGATCGCGACAGGCAGCATCAAAACGACGGCTGAGCAGACCAAAATATATATGCCGCCAGCACCAGCGGTTCCGAATAATGTAGCGCGATTGATGGTGCGTTCTGGATCTTGCACCTTGTCTGCTGGCACCGTTGCCAGTTCCAGGCCAAGCATTGCCCACAGCGTCAAGATGGTAGCCGTCGAAATGCTTGCTGTTGAAATGTCTGACAGTTCGAAGTTACGGACAACATTAGTGCCTTGAATCGTCAATATATATGCGGCAAGGCCAATAACCGCGATGAGCGGCAGTAACTTGGCAATCGTCCAGATGATCTGCACTTGCCCTGCCAGCTTTGTACCGCGAATGTTGATCAGCGTGAATGCCCATACGATGACTATGGTCACCGCGGCGGACACACCGTGGGTGCCGACCACGGGGAATAATTGGCTAAGATAGCTGACCGCTGCTGTCGCTATGGCGGCATTGCCGACCCACATCGAAATCCAATAGGCCCATGCAATAGCAAAACCCGCACCATCGCCGAACGCTGCTCTTGTATAAGCATAAGGCCCGCCAGCCTTGGGCAATGCTTTGCTCAGCACGCCAAAGACCGATGCGACACATAACGCCCCGGACACGGTAATCACCCAACCAATGACGGAATTCCAACCCAAAGGCGCAAGGCTTGCCGGTAGGAGGAATACGCCCGATCCGATCATGCTGCCCATGACCAAAGCGAGCGCCATCCAGAACCCCATGGGTCGTGCTACCGCGGCTGTCTCTTGCTTCACTTAAGTTCCCCTTGTTTCGTGCACGCTGGCATGGAACAGGGGCAAAAGCCAAGCTTTGTTTGGGCTACCGCCTAATGCGCGAGCAATATAGGGATGCCAAGCTCGCTTAGCATGAACCGTGTCACGCCGCCAAACAGGGTTTCGCGCCACCGTCCGTGACCGTATGCGCCCATGACAAGGAAGTCCGGTCTCCATGCATTCGTTTCTGCCAAAAGCCTTTCCTCAACACTCTGATCGCCTTTTACTGCAACGGCGATTTCGGCCTTGATGCCGTGCCGAGACAAATATGTCGCCGCGTCAGTGACGGGAAATTTCTCCGGCATCAATTCAATTTCAGAAATGCGGACATTGGTTACACTTTGGAGCATGGGCAACGACGCGCGCAATGCATTAGCGGCTTCAAAGCCCCCATCATATGCGACCATAGCTCGATCGAAGGAGAGACGCGCAGCTTTCGCAGGAACTGCCAGAACCGGAGTGTGCGATGCTGTTACCACATCGCTAATCCAAGCGCGAGAAGTGCCCTCCGCGCCCGCTGCATCCAACGACATGACAAGGATATCCGCCAACCGTGCGGCATCGATTAGCGCGTCTGATGTCGTGCCATCAAATATTTGCCAATCCCAAGGTACATCTTCTGCCGTCAAGCGCGCATCGATCCGCGTGCACAACTTTTTGCGTTCGTCTTCTGCTGCTTCAAATGCCTCGGCTATGAAATGCGCGCCGCCAAACATATCGAACGCTACATAATCCTGCGTCGGCCGAGGCAATATGAGCGACACATGCCCGTGGAAACGTCGTGCGAGATCAAGCCCAACCTGCAACCGGCCTTCAAAGGCGTTATCCACGCCTGCATGTACCATAATAGACTTCATCGTCATTTCCTTACCTAAGGGCCGGATGTGCTGCGCCGGTCTCGCAGAAGTTATTCTGGACCTAAACGCGGCAAAGTCATTGATGGACATCAAACACTGCAAAAAACTTTCAATGCGTGGGATATTATGTCAGCCATGACGCATGAATGAAGGAAGACCGGATGTAATGAATTTGGCGATAAGAAGTGCGTGCGCCTCGGATGCGGAAGCCATTGCCCATATCTATGCCCATCATGTGCAGCATGGCACTGCCAGTTTTGATGCTATTCCGCGCACACTGGTTCAAACCGAAGATAAGATCCGAGACATTTTGTCCAAGGGACGGCCGTTCATCGTGGCAGAGCGCGCCGAAATGATCCTAGGATATGCGTATGTGACTGGGTTTCGCGACCGGCTTGCTTATAGCTTTACCTGCGAAAATTCGATCTACGTCGATCCTGCTTTTGTGGGGCAGGGTGTGGGCGTGCAATTGATGCGCGCGTTAATGGAACAAGCGCGCGATTGCGGCTTTCGTCAAATGATCGCCGTCATTGGCGGCGGCGAACCCGCCTCGGTTGCTTTACACAGTAAAATGGGGTTCGCCCATGCCGGACGTATGCGCAACGTTGGTCGTAAATTCGGACGCTGGCTTGACACAGTCTATATGCAGGCGGAGCTTGGAGAGGGAGACCGATCGGCGCCAATGCGAGAGCCTGCTTAGGTGATTAGATGATGCGCGCGCGATAGTTGGGTGTGAAGGAGAGAGAAAAATGTCTGAGTTTGAATTGGTCGCCGATGGACTTCGCTTCCCCGAAGGTCCTGTGGTCATGCCCGACGGTAGCGTCATATTGGTGGAGATCGCGCGAGGCCAAATCACGCGCGTGCACCCCGATGGCAGCAAATCCGTCATCGCCAAGCCCGGCGGTGGACCGAATGGCTTGGCAATGGGGCCGGATGGCAAGCTGTATTGCTGCAACAATGGCGGGTTTGAATATATGGAAGCCAATGGCTTTCTTGCGCCGCATGGCATTGCGATGGATTATTCAGGCGGCCGGATTGAACGCATCGATATCGAAACCGGCGAAGTCGAGATATTGTATAAATCGGGCGACTTTGGGTGCAGCCTGCGTGGGCCGAACGACATTGTGTTCGACGCACATGGCGGGTTCTGGTTCACCGATCATGGCAAAATCGATTATGCAAACCGCAGTCATGATGTCGTCGGCATTTTCTATGCCAAGGCCGATGGCAGCCATTTGGAAGAGGTCATCTTCCCGTCAAACAATCCTAATGGCGTTGGCTTGTCCCCCGATGGCAGCACGCTCTACGCCGCCGAAACTTACACCTGCCGTTTGATGAAGTTCAACATCACCGCGCCCGGTAAGGTCGCTGGCGATGCCGGCCCCGGTGGCCCAGGCATTCCGGTTTACCGCCCGGCGGGCTATAAATTCTTTGACAGCCTTGGCATGGAGGCCAATGGCAATATCTGCGTCGCCACCATTGGTGAATGCGGGATCAGCGTGATTTCTCCCGCAGGCGAGCTTGTCGAATTTGTTGCCACCGATGATATTTTCACAACCAACATTGCCTTTGGTGGTGATGATATGATGGACGCCTATATCTGCCTGTCGGGCAGCGGGCGTCTGGTTAAAACCAGATGGGCGCGGCCGGGACTGAAGCTGCAATATTAAGGTATTAGGACGGCTAACGCGGCGATAGGAAAAACATGACGTTCAATACTGTTATCTTCGATTTTGGCGGCGTCATTACGACATCGCCTTTTGAGGCATTCAACCGCATGGAGGCGGCACGCGGTCTGCCCAAGGATTTCGTGCGTAGCGTGAATGCGCGCAACCCTGATGATAATGCATGGGCGAAGTTTGAACGGGCGGAGTGCGATGCAGCGGAATTTGACGCTTTATTTGCCGCCGAAGCGCGGGCATTGGGGCAGGAGCTCGACGGCGCGTCGGTGATTGCCTGCCTATCGGGTGACATCCGCCCTGCTGTGGTGGCCGCGTTGGATGTGTTGAAGTCCAAGGGCTTTGCGCTTGGGTGCATCACCAACAATGTGCCGTCTGGCAAAGGTGCTGGTATGGCAGGCAGTGATGAGAAAGCGGCGGCGATTTCTGCGGTCATGGAACGGTTCGACCATATCATTGAATCGAGCAAGGCCGGGGTGCGCAAACCCGATCCGCGTATTTATGCTATGATGTGCGCCGCTTTGGCAGTTGCACCTTCGCAATGCATCTATCTGGACGACCTCGGCATCAACTGCAAACCGGCTGCCGCGATGGGGATGGCCGCCATTAAAGTTACTAGCGGTGATCAAGCTTTGCAGGATTTAGGTGCGCTATTGGCGTTGACCTTCACGCCACTTGGGGTCTAGGCGAAGGGCTGTTCCGTCTCTCCCATTATCTGGAGCATTTCATGGCGAAGAAACTCTTCCCCGACGCAAAATCGGCGCTCGAAGGCGTCCTAAAAAACGATATGTTGATTGCGAGCGGCGGCTTTGGTCTTTGCGGCCTTCCGGAACGCCTGTTAGATGCTGTGCGCGACAGCGGTGTGACTGGTTTGACCTTTGTGTCGAACAATGCTGGCATAGATAATGAAGGCATCGGCAAGCTACTTCGGACGAAGCAAGTCAAAAAAATGATTTCGTCTTACGTGGGCGAAAATAAAGAATTTGAACGGCAATATCTGGCAGGTGAATTGGAAGTTGAGTTTTGCCCGCAAGGTACGCTGGCCGAACGGATGCGTGCTGGCGGCGCTGGTATTCCGGGCTTTTACACCAAAACCGGCGTGGGTACTTTGGTTGCGGAGAACAAAGAAGTGAAAGTATTTGGCGGCGAGGAATATATCCTTGAGCATGGGATATTCGCTGACCTTTCGATCATCAAAGCCTGGAAAGCGGATGAAAGCGGTAATCTGGTTTTCCGCAAGACCGCGCGTAATTTCAATCTGCCTGCCGCAACCTGCGGTAAGATTTGTGTGGTTGAAGTCGAGGAAGTGGTGCCAATCGGTAGCCTTGATCCCGACTCCATTCATTTGCCCGGCGTCTATGTGCAGCGCATGATCGTCGGCGCGCCTTATGACAAAAAGATTGAATTCCGAACCGTGCGCGAAAGGGAGCCTTCATTATGAGTTGGACCCGTGATGATATGGCCGTCCGCGCAGCGAAGGAACTGCGCGATGGATATTATGTGAACCTTGGCATTGGCATTCCAACTTTAGTTGCAAATCACATTCCGCCGGGCGTCGAAGTGACCCTGCAATCCGAAAATGGCATGCTGGGCATCGGCCCGTTTCCTATTGCGGGCGAAGAGGATGCTGACCTGATCAACGCGGGCAAACAGACGATTAGCGAGCTTCCACAAACAGCCTATTTCGACAGTGCTGCGAGCTTCGCTATGATCCGTGGCGGGCATATCGATCTGACCGTCTTGGGCGCGATGGAAGTCGCTGAAAATGGTGACATCGCCAATTGGATGATCCCTGGTAAGATGATCAAGGGCATGGGAGGCGCGATGGACCTTGTTGCTGGCGTCAAAAAAATCATCGTGGTGATGGAGCATAATGCCAAGGACGGATCGCCTAAATTCATTCCCGCCTGCACGCTGCCGCTCACAGGCAAAAACGTCGTCGACATGATCATCACCGACATTGCCGTGTTTCAGCGCGCCGATAAAGCCTCGGCTTTCAAGTTGATTGAGATTGCACCCGGCGTCAGCGTTGAGGAGGTGCGGGCAAAGACAACGGCGCATTTTGAGGTTGCGGTCTGATCAGTAACATGCGGCGGACTTTATTAGCCTTGATCGCGGTTTCTGTGTTGGGATTGACTGGCCTATATACCATGCGCTCCGCGCCTGATGACAATCAGGTCGCCGCAATCTTGCGTAAATTTACCAGGCCCGAGACGAACTTCCCGGACCAGCCTGGTGAATGGCGCGGCCGAATAAATTATGCCCAATTGGACCAACAATTTGCGGCCATGGCACAAAGGTCGGAAATGGCGGGTCTTGCCATTGCTATTGTCGAAGACGGCGAACTGCGCTTTGTCCGCACATATGGCGTGATTGACCGGGATACGAATGTGCCGGTGACGCTGGGAACTGTTTTTCGGTGGGCTTCGGTATCCAAGACCGTTGCAGGGACGTTGGCAGCAACTTTCGCCAATGAGGGGCTGGTTGATTTGGACCAGCCAGTCGCGCGTTATCGCACAACGCTGCGTTTGCCCGAAGGTGCCGAATCGCGTGTAAGTTTCCAGCAATTGCTGTCTCAGCAAACCGGCCTTACCAAAAACGCTTTTGACGAACGGTTGGAGGATGGCCAAGATCCGCGCGCGCTGCGTGCCAGTTTGGCCAGCGCGCCGTTGCAGTGTCAGCCGGGTTCGTGTCACACCTATCAGAATATCGCCTTTGACGCCGCAACCGAGATTTTGGAGCAAGCAGCGAAGCGGTCTTACCCCGATGCGGTGAGCGAGCGTTTCTTTCTGCCATTGGGGATGAATAGTGCCAATTTCGGCATGGCTGGCCTTACCAGTGCGAAAGATTGGGCGCGGCCGCATAATGGCCGCATGGTCCGTACCGTGAAAGAAACCTATTGGCGGGTCCCGGCGGCTGCGGGTGTTGAAAGCAATATCGTCGATTTTGCCCGTTGGATGCAGGCAACAATGGGCGATCGCCCCGATGTGCTCCCCGAATCAACTTTGCGGATTGCGCAATCCCCGCGCGTGAATACGGCCCCGATTTATGGCGGCGAATTGCGACAAGCGAATTCGGAGGCGCATTATGGCCTTGGCTGGCGCAACTTCAAATATGACGGCAATATCTTGGTGGGGCACTCCGGTGCCGTTGACGGCTATCGCGCGACCATGATTTTTGATCCGGCCGCGCGTGTTGGTGTTGTCGCCATGTGGAACAGCAACTGGGGCACGCCCTTCCGCATTCCATTTGCCGTGTTTGACAGTTACCATCAACGCACAGATTCGCGCTGGTTGGAACTAGATTGACGGAACAAGTAGACGCTTAATCTGCGTCGGAAACCGAAAGGAAAACTGACATGGGCTACACGCTGATTACTGCGAACCGTAATTATTCGAGCTGGAGCTTGCGGCCTTGGGTGCTGATGACGATGCTTGGTATCCCGTTTGAGGACCGCGTTGAGCCCTTTACTGCTGAAAGCAATTATGATTCATTTCGGGCATTTTCACCGACTGGCCAAGTACCTGTGTTGTTGGACGGCGCGCGGACGATCTGGGATTCGTTGGGCATCACTTTATATCTGGCCGACCGGCATGAAGGCGTCTGGCCGTCTGATCCCGCTGCGCGGGCGTGGGCGCAATGCGCCGTTACGGAAATGCATGGCGGTTTTGCGGCCTTGCGAAACGACTGCACAATGAATGTCGGGGTCAGGGTGCAGCCTAAACCGATGTCCGCCCCCTTGAAGCGCGACGTCGCGCGCCTGACTGAGCTATGGGCACAAGGGTTGGGCAGTTTTGGCGGACCATTTTTAGCTGGGCCCCAATTTACCGCGGTGGATGCCTTTTTCGCGCCTGTGGCGTTTCGGGTGCGGACATATGGATTGGATGTGGGTCAAGCGGGCAAAGAATGGGTGCAACATATGCTTGGGCTCGCGCCGATGCAGGCTTGGGAGCAAGAAGCTTTGTCGGAGAGTTGGCGCGAAGCGGGCCATGAGGCGGAGTTGCGGGACTGTGGCGTGATAACCGCCGATTTTCGTCAGGGCTAAGCTCAGAAGTGCATGAATGGAGGGCTAGTCGCGCTATTTGGCTAAAGCCTAGAAACTAACGCTTGGGCAAAAGCGGCGCCTGCATCAGGCGCAAAGCGCAGGAATAAAGACGGCTCTATAAGTTCCAGCTCCATCAGGCGGAAAACGCCATTACCGTCGCGCAATATGTCGACCCGCGCATAAGCCAGCGGTCCGGACTTGTTTATCTTAGCTGTCGCTGCCAATGCCCGCTGGGCCAGCATCAGCGCGCCGTCGGGTGCAATGATGGCTTCTTCCCGACCGCCATATTGTTCCTGAACGCGAAAATCACCCTTGGCAGGGCGTTTGAGGATGGAGTGGCTGAAGGCGCCCGCAAAATAGAAGAGCGAATATTCGCCCTCCTCAGCAATGTTGGGAAGATAGGGTTGGATCATCATGCGCTGGTCCGCGACTGAGTCTGGCACGGTATCGTGCCGGTTCAAGCGAAAGGTTCCGTCCGCCCCACCCGAAATCGGCGGCTTGACGATTACAGTTTCGACATTGAAGCTTTTCCGCGCGTCTTCAAGTGCGACCCTGTCGAGTAGGGGGCACCATATGGTAGGCACAGAAGGAATGCCTGCTGCGTCTAATTCCGCCAGATAGGCCTTATCGCTATTCCACCTTAATATGCTGACCGGATTGCTTACCCGCACATTTTCGGCCTCCAATCGGTCCAGCAATGCAAACCAACGCCGGCAGTCGCGCGGATAGCCCCAGGCCAGCAAGGGCGTGACCAAGTCAAAGCCGCCAAAATCGTCCGCCTTGGTCCAATCGATGAAAATAGCGTTGTTGCCTAACAAACGCGCATAATCGGTCCGTATATGCGACCAATCTTCTTCATACTCTGGCGTCGGACACAATATTGCAATCCGAAGGGGGTTCATTCGCCGGCCATCTGCAATATTTCTTTCCACTCGGTTGGGCGGACTGGGGCGACGGACAGGCGGGACTGCCGCAGCATTTCCATTTCGGCCAAGTTCGGGTTCGCTTTTATCGCCCTCAACGTCACGGGCTGCTTCAATTTATGCGAAGGCTTGACCTTCACCGCAACAAAGCGGGCCTTCTCATCAGTGGGGTCAATGAAATGCGCGTGGCTGATCGTGATGATGGCCACAATCTCAAGCCCGATATTGCTGTGGTAGAAAAAGGCCTCATCGCCGACCTGCATCGACCGTAAGTTATTTGCGGCGCTGTAATTGCGCACGCCGTCCCATGTGCCCTCGCCCTCCGCCACCAGATCGTCATAGCTGTAAACGTCTGGTTCCGACTTCATTAGCCAAAATTGTTTCGCCACCTGTCACTCCTTTTCGCTAGCAAGCCTTTACGGCAGGCTATATTGCGCTGTCCATGACAGTTATGCCCGTAATCTCACTCAGCACCGGCGATGCCGATGCTCTTGGCCAGCAGCTTGGCCATTCATTCCAGACCTATGGCTTTGCGACCGTCGTTGACCATGGCCTTGATCCCGCCTTGGTGGCGAAGGCATGGGCGCTCACGAAGATGCTGTTCGAACAATCCGAATCGCAAAAGCGGTCGGGCTTTGACGCTGCGATCGCTGGCCAGCGGGGTTACACGCCGTTTAAAACCGAAATTGCCAAGGGCGCGGACTTTCATGACCTGAAGGAATTCTGGCATGTTGGTCGTGACGTGGCGCCCGATAGTCCGCTTGCGGGATCCATGCTGCCGAACATCTGGCCCGACGTGCCTGAGTTTAAAGAGACGTTCCAGCTGCTCTATACAGAGATGGACAAGGTCGGCGCGCGGATCTTGTCGTCGATCGCGCGCTATCTTGATTTGCCCGCGCACTGGTTTGACCCGGCGATTGCGGACGGAAATTCGATTTTACGCCTTTTGCATTACCCCCCCATAGCGGGCGATACCGAAGGCTGCATCCGGGCAGGCGCGCATGAGGACATTAACCTTATCACCTTGCTGCTGGGGGCAGAGGAGGCAGGTCTGCAGATTTTGCGCCCCGATGGTAGCTGGATGGATGTCTCTCCGCCGCAGGGGGGCTTGGCGGTCAACGTAGGCGATATGTTGCAGCGCTTAACTAACCATCTGCTGCCATCGACAACACACCGTGTGGTGAACCCGACAGGGGAGCGGTCGCGGTTTAGCCGTTACTCGATGCCCTTCTTCTTACATCTGCGCTCGGACTTCCCAATATCGACGTTGCCGCAATGCGTGGGCGCACAGAATCCCAATCGTTACCCTGACCCGATTCTCGCCGATGACTATCTGCGCGAACGGTTGATTGAGATTGGTTTGCTGAAGGCATAATATGGCAACTGGGCGTGCATGACTGGCTTTCAAGATTCGGAACGGCAGCGAGAATCGCATCCCAAATGGCATGCCCAGCAAGAATCAGAATATTGGAATAGCCAAAAACAGCCAGTTTTGGCCGAATATGGAACTTTTTCCCGCCAAGGACATTCTCTGATCGCGCGAAAACCACGAAGGCCGGATTGGTTAAAAGTCCCAGAAAACCGTCGATTTACGACAGAAGTGCATTTTTTTTGTAATAAAATTGCAAATGGCGGTTGACCGAATCCTGAAGTCACTTTAGAGGCCCTCTCACCGGACGGGAAGCAAGCGTTTCTGCGGTTCGGTCGCCAACAAACGGGTCACCTACTCCTCTGGTAGCAATATCAGGGAACCTTAGGTGTCCGCTTTTTTGTCGGTGGTAACCGGGTAAAACCGGTTCGGCTCTTTGACATTGTGATATTTAGATGAAGGGACATGTGGGCGACGGCGCCAGGTCCGGGGGTTTTTAGGCCCCGGGTGC
>CAIPUN010000064.1 GCA_903868245.1 uncultured Sphingomonadales bacterium
CGGCCGAGACCGTGCCGATGCCGCCGGCCGCAGCCCACGCGCCGGAACTTGCATGATTGGTGGCCGCGACGCCCTTGCCGCCTTCGACCAACGGCCATACTTCACGGCCACCATAGATGATGGGTTTCAGACCCTTGAACACAAATACTACCCCCAAAAAATCTTGCTTAAAGCACCGTGCAGCGCGCTTCTGACGGTCGGCGCTATCGCAAATGTTCAGCTTTGTCGCGCAAAATCGGCACGTTTCATGGCAGAGCCATAAAGCTGTCGATAGCGTGCAAACATCGTGTCCTCATCATATTGAGAACACGCCAAAATACGGTTTGCAGTGCCTAATGTTGCACGAAGTGCCGCATCTTTTGCCAAGCTATTGATAGCAGAAGTAAATGCGTCCTCATCCGTGCGTGCAACGATAAATGGCCGGTTCTCGCGCGCGACAACAGTACGGACATCACCGACATCCGTAGCCACAATGGGTAGCGCGCTGGTCATCGCTTCAACCAGTGAAACGGGATATTGTTCACTATCCGACGACAAAGCAAAAATGTCGAACAGCCGAATGTAACGGGCGGAATCACGCAAATATCCGGGCATCATCAATCGGTCGGTTATGCCAAGTCGCGTGGCCTCTGATATGATCACATCGCGGTCAGGCCCCTCGCCGACAATGGCAAGCCGGATATTTGGGCCTGCCGCCGCGACCGCTCGTAATAGCCGGGGTAAATTCTTCATCGGTCGCAGTCCGGCGATTGTACCAACAACAATCTCCCCTTCACGTTTCTGAAAACCGGGAAAAGAGCCGCGTTGCGGGCGGCGGTTAAAATGTTTGGTATCAATCCCATTGGGAAAGCGCGCGATTTTCTCCAGCGGCTGATGCCAAACGCTACGCGCAATCTGCTCGAGTGTTTTGGATGGCACGACAAGCGTGTCCGACCGTTGCAACGCGATGGTGCGGAACCAATTGCGGTTCCATTTTAACCGGTCAATTTCATCCTGCTCAAATCCGTCCTCATGATGGATCAATGGCGGCAATTTCATGCCGCGCGTGAACAAAGTATGCGCCATGACGCCATCCATCGCGCCGAAATTATAACTCAGCACGAGGTGAAATTTTTTCATATAAGAGGCCAAACGACGATAGCGCCCCATGCTTGGCATTCCGGCAAGCGCAGGCGCTGCGTCTTTGGGAAAGCTGACCTTTACGCGCCGATCAATCATGTCCGCCGCGCCAAAGCCATCGCTAACAGCAGTTAAAACCGTATGTTCGGCTTGATCGCCGAAATGATTCATTAAACGAACCGTGCGCAATTGCGCGTCACCTAAATCAAAGCTGCTATGCAAATGGAGGATGCGGACCGCCGCCATACTTGCCTTTCCTTCTCGCACCGCCCAGATGCTTTGAATGATTATCGAACCTATGCACTCTCCCTACCGTCCTGATCCACAAATCGCCAGTCTGGGTGAAAAAATTGGTGATCCTGTGCGCGCGGCCGACTTCCCCGAAACAAAACTGCGTTTTCGTAACGATCGTTGGGCGGCAACAGTCGGCCTCGCGGACTATGACGACGCAGCCTGGGTCCGCCACTTTGGTCGTTTTGAACCGCTGCCTGACAACATGCCTGAACCGTTGGCGTTGCGTTATCATGGGCACCAATTTCGTGTATATAATCCCGACATTGGCGATGGTCGCGGCTTCCTGTTTGCGCAGATACGCGATGGCGACGGCCGCTTGCTTGACCTCGCAACCAAGGGGTCGGGCACCACGCCCTATAGCCGCCGTGGCGATGGCCGCTTGACGCTAAAAGGGGGCGTGCGCGAAATATTGGCAACGGAGATGCTAGAAGCTTTGGGCGTCAACACCTCCAAAACATTTTCGATCATTGAAACCGGCGAAGAATTGATGCGCGGCGATGAACCGTCCCCCACACGATCGGCAGTGATGGTCCGATTAAGCCACAGCCATATCCGTATTGGTAGCTTCCAGCGTGTCGCCGCCGAGGGCGATGCCGCCTTCATGCAGCAGCTCATCACTTATTGCCTGACGCAGCTTTATGACGTTGCCCCGACGGAAAATCCTGCCGCACAATTGCTTGCGTTAGCGGTGGAACGGGTCGCTGATCTTGCCGCGTCCTACATGGTCGCGGGCTTTGTCCATGGCGTGCTCAATACCGACAATATCAATATCACCGGCGAAAGCTTCGATTATGGGCCATGGCGCTTCACCGAATATTGGGACCCGCAATTCACGGCAGCCTATTTCGACGAGTCCGGCCTATATGCCTTTGGGAGACAGGCAGAAGCCCTGCATTGGAATTTAGGGCAGTTGGCGGTTGCGCTGCGCTTATTGTCGGATGCGCCTCCGCTGATTGCGGCGTTGGAGAGTTTTCCCGGCCTCTATCAACAAGCGGTCATCCGGCGTTTTCTCTGGCGGCTGGGCGTTGCATCGCGCGGAGAGGCGTTGGACAGGCAATTGGTCGAGGCCGCAGAACGCACAATGGCGCAGGAAAAAATCGCAATCGATCAATTCTTCTATCACTATCGCCATGGCAACGCGGACGCGTGCGAAGATGCCGGCGAGTATCAGGCGGCCTTTGCGGCGTTGCTACGAGACTACACGCCAGTCGAAGGGCAGCTCCACGATTATTGGACGAATGGCGCGATCTGTTCGATGTTGATCAACGAGGTGGAAGACATCTGGCAGGCCATATCCGAAAAGGATGACTGGGAACCATTACAACGCAAAATCCTTGTTATCCGGGAAATGGGGCACGCCCATATGGCGCCGAATTTATAACGGCAAAATGATGTGCTAAAGTTCTTCTAAGCCTTGGCCAACTTATCCTGATTTGATGCTGGCGACACAATTGCCCATCATAACAAGATGGAACAAGCACGCGTATATTTGGTGGGCGCTGGCCCCGGTGACCCCGAACTGCTGACGGTGAAGGCCGTCCGGTTGATTTCTACCGCGGACGTTGTGGTGCATGATGGCCTTGTCGATGACGCGATTATGGCGCTCATCAACCCCGCCGCACGTCTAATTTCCGTTGCTAAAAGCCGCTCACGGCATTCGGTGCCGCAAGACGGCATCAACGACATTCTCGTCCGTGAGGCGCAGGCCGGCCATATGGTCGTGCGGTTGAAAGGCGGCGATCCCTTCATTTTCGGACGCGGCGGCGAAGAGGCGGAGGCCTGCCGCGACGCTGGCATCGATGTGGAGGTCGTTCCCGGCATCTCTGCGGCGATGGGCGGGGCAGCCGCAACGATGTTACCATTGACCCACCGTGATGCCGCGAGCGCCGTGACCTTCGTCGCTGGCCAGTGCAAGGGCCTGACCGACCAGAATTGGGCGGGCCTAGCGGGTAAAGACCGCACTTTGGTTATTTACATGGGCATTGCGACCGCAGCGGACATTACCGAAAAACTCATCAGCGACGGCCTGTCACCCGACACACCTGTCGCCGTGCTGGAGCGCGCCACACGGCCCAACGCCCGCGCGATGCGCACCATATTAACCGACCTAGGCGATATGATCGCACGCGAAGGCATTGTTTCGCCAGCAATCATCATCGTCGGCGATGTCGTCCTGAAATCTGATGCCGAAGACCGGCTGTTCCATTTTGCCAAGCAGGCGGAGAAAATTGCGTGAAATTACTAACGGGAAATGATTTGGTGTCTGGCGCTGTCACATGGTGGACGGGCAATGGCTGGTCCATACATGTCGAAGATGCCACAGATGTCGGCGAACATGGTGAGGCGATACTTCACGCCGAGGAAGGCGCACGCCGCGTTAACGCGCCATATATCATTGACGCGCTGCCAACCGAAGACGGCCCGCGTCCCGCGCATATCAAAGACCGCATTCGCGCGCTGGGACCAACCGTCCGTACCGATCTTACACTCAAACCTGCCGATCCTACGGCTGGCGACTGGATAATCTGACATGTATAAATATGACAATTACGACCAAGCCATGGTTGACGCACGCGTCGCCGAATTTCGTGACCAAATAAACCGCCGCATTGCCGGTGAAATCACAGAAGACCAGTTCAAACCGCTGCGGTTGATGAACGGCCTCTATCTTCAATTGCACGCCTATATGCTGCGTGTTGCCATTCCTTATGGCACGCTCGATTCACGGCAAATGCGGATGCTGGCGCATATCGCACGCAAATATGACCGCGATTACGGCCATTTCACCACGCGCCAGAATATCCAGTATAACTGGATCAAGCTGGAGGACTGTGCTGACATATTAGAAGAGCTGGCCACCGTCGAAATGCATGCCATTCAGACCAGCGGCAATTGCATCCGCAACATTTCCTCCGACCAATATGCGGGCGCGGCGGCGGACGAAGTCACCGACCCGCGTCCTTGGGCCGAATTGCTGCGCCAATGGTCGACCTTCCATCCGGAATTCAGCTACCTACCCCGCAAGTTCAAAATTGCGGTGATTGCGTCGCCCGAAGACCGCGCAGCGATGCGCTTGCACGACATCGGGCTGGAACTTGTCCGCCAAGATGGCGAACTGGGCGCGCGGGTATTTGTCGGTGGCGGCATGGGCCGGACGCCTATGATCGCGCCCGAGATCAACCCATTCGTCAAGGCAGACGATCTGCTGAGCTATCTTGAGGCCTGCCTGCGTGTGTACAACCGCTACGGACGGCGCGACAATATGTACAAAGCACGGATCAAGATCCTGATCCATGAAATCGGCGCAGACGCATATCGTCGTCAGGTCGCCGAAGAATTTGCGCATGTGAAAACTTTGGGCATCGACCCGCCTTTGGCGGAGCTAGAACGCATCAGCGCCTTTTTTGCGCCGCCTGCTTATGATGCCGCAAACATAGAGCCGGACCGCAATGATCCGGATTTTGCTGTTTGGCTTGACCAAAATGTGAAGCCGCACAAGCAAGCGGGTTACGCCATCGTCAATATCAGCTTGAAGCCTATTGGTGGTATTCCTGGCGATGCGACATCAAAGCAAATTGATATCATGGCGGATCTTGCCGAAAAATACAGCTTTGACGAATTGCGCGTCACGCATGCGCAGAATGTCGTCCTGCCTTATGTGGCAAAGCGCGACCTTTATGCCGTGTGGCAAACCTTGCGCGATGCTGAATTGGCCGACGCCAATCTTGACCTGATCAGCGATATCATCGCCTGCCCCGGCCTTGATTATTGCAGCCTTGCCAATGCCCGTTCGATCCCCGTCGCGCAGAAAATTGCGACGCGTTTTGCCGACATGGACCGGCAACGCGATTTGGGTGAGCTGAAGCTTAAAATTTCAGGCTGCATCAACGCCTGCGGACATCATCATGCTGGGCATATCGGCATATTGGGCGTCGATAAAAAAGGCGTGGAAAATTACCAGCTGACCTTTGGTGGCTCTGGCGCGGAAGACGTCAGCATCGGCAAGATTATTGGCCCCGGCTTTGACGAAGACGGCGTGGTTGATGCGGTGGAAAAGGCAACGGAAGTCTACAAGGCACTGCGCGAGGGCGATGAACGTTTCGTCGATACCTATCGCCGTGTCGGCCTCGAACCTTTTAAGGAGGCGATTTATGGTTGAATTTCGTTATCGTACCGATGAAGTCACGGAGCAGCCGTCAGTGACGCTGGATGCGTTTCTGGATCAGTCCAACGCGACCGCTGTCCGGTTGGAACCGGATGATGATGCACGGGCCTTAATCCCTTTTCTCGACCGGCTGACGTTGATCGAAGTGGCCTTCCCCAAATTTCGCGATGGCAGGGGGTATAGCGCCGCACGCATATTGCGTGAAGCAGGGTATCAAGGCGAATTGCGCGCGCAAGGCGATGTTTTGGTTGACCAGATTGCTTATATGCGCCGCTGCGGCTTTGACAGCTTCGCCCCCGAAGCCTCGTTAAACCCCGATGCGGTCGCCCGTGCGCTCGCGCATTATGACCATGCGTATCAAGGGGCCGCCGATAGCGTCGTGCCTATTTGGAAGCTAAGGCATGGCTAGCAAGGTCCGCATCGCCGATCGTATCAACACCGCCCCGCGTTATACAGACGGCGATGCTGTCCGCCTGAACAACATGTTCCGGGGCCGCGATACGATTGAGATGCTGACCATCTTGTTGCGCGAAAATATGTTGGGCGATGCGGCTGTGGTCTCTAGCTTCGGCGCCGAAAGCGCGGTCTTGCTGCACCTCATTGCCAACATCGATCCGACGGTGCCCGTCTTGTTCTTGGACACGGGCAAGCATTTCCCGGAGACAATTACCTATCGGGAAAATCTCCGGTCCGCGCTCGGCCTGTTGGATTTACGCATCCTGACGCCGGATCCCATTTTGCTCCAGCAAAAGGACGAAACGGGCCTGCGTTGGTCATATGACCCTGATGGCTGCTGCGACATCCGCAAAGTGCTGCCGCTCAATGCCGCTTTGTCCGGCTTTGATGCCCAATTTACCGGGCGCAAAGCATTCCAGTCATCTACCCGCCGCGCAATGCCCCGCTTTGAAATCGAAAATGGCCGTTTGAAGGTCAACCCGCTGGCCGATTGGGACCAGGCAAAAATCGATGCCTATATGGCCGCCCATGCTTTACCTGCGCATCCCTTGGTAAAGCTTGGCTATCCTTCCATTGGTTGTTCGCCTTGCACCACCAAAGTTGCGCCCGGCGAAGACCCGCGCTCTGGCCGTTGGAAGGGCTGGGACAAGGTGGAATGCGGGATACATAATGCCGTGACGCCGATTGGCGATGGTTCGGACGACCCTATTTTCTGAGGGCACGTATCAGTTCATCGTCTACGACCCTATGGATAGGGTGCGCCGCATATCATCCTCCTGAATGCACACCCATCGTCATCCTGAACTTGTTTCAGGATAACGAGCATCCGTAGCGTGTATCCTGTAACAAGTTCAGCATCACAAGACTTCGGCAAAACGCGTCAGCCTAAACGTCGCGCTGCCAATCGAGAATCAATCCCGACTGAAAAAATACGCCTGCACATCGGCCGCAATGCGCGCAGGCCGCAGCGTTTTTGCATCAATGCAGCACCAGCTAGACTTTACCTCGGCAAGAACGTCCTCACCACGCTTGATGACCGTGTCGTAAAATGACCGGGCCCCTTGCACTTTTTCAAGCACAACCGATGCGATCACCTCATCATTGAGGAATGCCGGCCGCCGGTATGTAATTTCATGTTTAAGCGCGACCCAAAGATATTTCGCCGCTGTCTCCGGCGGGGCAAGCTTGTTCCAATGCGCTAGCACGGCATCTTGCACCCAGTTCAAGTAGCGCGCGTTGTTCACATGCCCCATGAAATCAATGTCCGAAGGCAGCACGCCAATGCGGTGAAGATGAAGGAGAGTAGTTGTCATGAGGCTTTCATCATAAACGTTAAGAAACGGTGATACTGCCCTATTGCGGCAAAACCATGAATAAATGCTGACGATAACGGGCAAAGGTAAAGATTTTACACTTCTGCGAACACTGTTTGGAACTGACATGAACTTGCAACGCTCGATCCTTTATCCCACATGACGATTATGCACCCCTCGAAACGAAAAAACTGGATCGATACGCCCGCTTATCGCTGGTCGATGGTCATTTTGGGTTGGGCGCTAATCATTGCGGCACCGCTTGTCAGCTGGCTTCCAGGTCCAGGCGGACTAATGCTGTTTATCATCGGACTCGGCGTGATCCTCAAACATTCGCGTTGGGCAAAGAAACGATATTCGCGACTTTCAAAGCAACATCCCGAATATGCCCGCTGGGCAAATTGGGCGCTGCGGCGCAACAAGGTCACAGGGCGCCCGCCCTTTCCCGATGTCAAACGCGACATCATGCACCTGTTACGGCGTGACGATGTTGACATGAAAATGCCGTAACCCGTGTTGACTTTTCGCCATCCTGACCCTATCGGCCACTGCAACAGAAAAGGTCGCTGCACAGATTCGGCGACCATTTTCATTTCAAGACGCAAAAAATTTAAGGATTATAGTCATGAAGCGCACTTTTCAGCCGAGCAATCTCGTGCGTGCCCGTCGCCACGGTTTTCGTCTCCGTATGTCAACCGCTGCTGGCCGCAACATCCTGAACGCACGTCGCGCACGCGGCCGCAAGAAGCTGTCGGCTTAATAACTGAGCAGGCGGACCGCGACATGCGCGGTTACAGCGTTATCAAAAAAAGGTCAGATTTTCTGGCTGCCAACCGGGGGAAGCGATACGCAACTCCCGGTTTTGTTTTGCTTGTGAAAGACAGGCAAGATGAAAGCACCGACATTCGCTTGGGCATTACCATTACCAAGAAGGTCGGCAACGCGGTGGTCCGCAACCGCATGCGCCGCCGCTTTCGCGCGCTCGCGCAGGAAATGCTAGGGCATAATGGCCAACCCGGCGCTGACCATATCCTGATTGGCCGCGACAGCGGGATAGAACGGGACTTTGGCGCATTGCGCAGTGACATGAGCAAGGCGTTGGGAAAGCTATGCAGCTGACAAGCAATAACCCAATCCTCCTCAACGACTTGCGATGGGGGGATAGCCTATGATTGCAAAGCTTTTCATCCTGGTCGCACGGGCCTGGCAAATCGGCCCATCACGCATTTTGCCGCCGACGTGTAGATATAGCCCAAGCTGTTCGGCCTATGCGATTAATGCGCTACAAAAATATGGCGCAATTAAGGGTGGCTGGCTGGCCATCAAACGGCTATTGCGCTGCCAACCTTGGGGTGGGCACGGATATGATCCCGTGCCATGAAGCTCCATTTACGGATTAACGGGGAATTTTAGACGTGGACGATAAACGCAACCTGATATTTGCAGTATTGCTGACGGGTCTCATCCTATTCGGTTGGCCCTATGTTGCCAGCTATTTCTTCCCCACGCCGGCGCCCGTGACCAGCACCGCAGCATCCACTGCCGGCCCCGCAGGCGCGGTGACGTCTGACGTGGCTGTCGAAGCCGCCCCCGCAAAGGTTCAGGCTGTTCCGCTCGGCACTGCCCTGCAATCTTCGGCTCGCATCATGGTCGAAACGCCAAAGCTGAAAGGCTCGATCAATCTTGAGGGCGCGAAAATTGACGACCTTGTGTTGCTGACCCACCGTACCGAGCTTGCCAAGGATTCGGCGCCCGTTCGCCTGTTTGCACCATCTGGCACCAAAAACGCTTATTTTGCCCGCTTTGGCTGGGCTGGCACGGGCATCACAGCCCCAGATGACAAGACTGTATGGACACCTAGCGGTACTAAGCTGACGTCATCCACGCCCGTGACCTTAAGCTGGACCAATGCCCAAAGTCAGAAGTTTGAAATCGCACTGTCAATTGACGACAATTTCATGATTACGGCAAAACAGCGCTTCACCAATAATGGCACAACACCTGTCGAAATCGCTAATTTCGCTTTGCTCAGCCGCACCGGAAAGCCCGCAGACGCGACGTCCGGTGGCTCTATATTCACGCATATTCACATCGGTCCGATGGGCGTTTTTGATGACCAGCCCAATTATGACTGGGGCTATGTCGATGTGGAAGAAAATAAGGGTGAAGCATCATTCACCAGCACAGGCGGCTGGTTGGGCTTTACCGATAAATATTGGTTGGGCGCGCTGATCCCAGATCAGAAAACGCCAGTCTCGGCAAAGTTCCGCGCGAGCGGCGATGTCTATCAAGCGCAAGTCATCCCAACGCGTTATAACAGCGTTGCCGCTGGTGCTGCATATGACAGCAGCTCGCGTCTGTTTGCTGGCGCCAAAGAAATGGCCGTCCTCAACGCGTATTCCCAGGATTTGGGCATTCCGTATTTGGACTATGCCATTGACTGGGGTTGGTTCTGGTTCATCGCCATTCCGTTCTTCTGGATCCTCCATTGGCTATTTGGCGTATTCGGTAACTTTGGCGTCGCCATCATTGGCCTAACCATCATTGTCCGTTTGTTCATGTATCCGGTCGCGCAAAAGCAATTTGCGTCTATGGCGCAGATGCGTGCGGTGCAGCCCAAGCTCAAGGCGCTTCAAGACCGCTGGAAAGACGATAAGCCGCGTCTGCAGCAAGAAATGATGCAGCTATATCAAGAACAAAAAGTGAACCCGCGCGCAGGCTGCCTTCCTATCCTGCTGCAAATTCCGATCTTCTTTGCGCTGTATAAAATTCTGCTGCTGTCGATTGAAATGCGTCACCAACCCTTCGTCTTATGGTTGAAGGATTTGTCCGCGCCCGACCCGTTGACACCCATCAACCTGTTTGGATTGCTGCCGTTCGATCCGCCATCTTTCATCGCCATTGGCATATTGCCAATCTTGCTAGGTGTGACGATGTGGCTCATGCAGCGCCTGAACCCACAGCCCATGGACGAAATACAAAAGCAAGTCTTTGCCGTCATGCCCTGGTTCCTGATGTTCATTATGGCACCATTTGCCGCTGGCCTTCAGCTCTATTGGGTGATGTCCAACCTCGTTTCGATTGCCCAGCAAAAGTGGCTATATTCGCGGCACCCCATTTTGCGCGAGCAAATGGCCCGTGAAGCCCAAGAAAAGGCGCAGGCGAAAGCGAATGCCAAGGCGTGACCGAAACGACGACTAAAATCTTTTCAGGGCCCATAAGCTTCCTGAAATCCGCGCCAAAGCTTGAATTTCTGCCCGAACCAACGGTGCCGGAAATCGCGTTTGCGGGTCGGTCGAATGTCGGCAAGTCGAGCCTGATCAATGCGCTCGTCAACCGCAACAATCTGGCGCGCGCGTCGAATACGCCGGGTCGCACACAAGAATTGAACTTCTTTGATGTGGGCGATCCTGCGGCATTTCGTATCGTTGACATGCCCGGCTATGGCTATGCCAAAGCACCAATCAAAACCGTGCAGCAATGGCGCTATCTGATTAATGATTATCTGCGGGGCCGCGTTGTGTTGAAGCGCGTGTTCGTCCTGATCGATAGCCGCCATGGCATTAAAGAGGTTGATCATGACATCATGTCGATGCTCGATAGCGCCGCAATCAGCTATCGCATCGTGCTGACCAAGACCGACAAGATTAAGGCCAGCGACTTGGCCGCGGTTGAAACCGACACTATGACAAAGCTGCGCAAGCATGTGGCGGCTTATCCGGATCTGTCAGTGACCTCCGCCGAAAAGCGCGGCGGGATTGAAGACCTGCGCGCGGCGGTATTGGAAGCTGTAGCCTCGTAAAAACTGCAGTGCCTTTGCGCCTCTGCCTCTCGACAGAAAAGCAAACAGCGACCATGTATGGTCGCATGACCTTGAAACTCATCATTGGAAACAAAGCCTATTCAAGCTGGTCGCTGCGCGGTTGGCTCGCGGCGAAACAATCTGGCCTGCATTTTGAAGAGATCATTGTCCCTTTATTTGCGCCGGACTGGGAACAACGCAAGCGTCAGGCAGACCTTGCGCCATCGTCGGGCAAGGTCCCGACCTTGTGGGATGGAGAGGCCGTTGTCTGGGACAGCCTTGCGATCATCGATTATCTCGCCGACAAGGTCGGGCGTGACCGTTATTGGCCCAAGGACGAAGTCGCACGCGGCATGGCGCGTTCGATGGTGGCCGAAATGCATGCGGGCTATTTGTCCTTGCGCCGCGAATGCCCAATGAACACGCGCAGGACCGTTACAGACGTAACCTTATCGGAAGAAACGCAGGCGGACGCGATACGTATATTGCAAAACTGGGCAGAGGCACGTTCGCGCTTTGGCAAATATGGGCCATATCTGTTTGGTACATTCAGCGCGGCCGACATCATGTTCGCGCCCGTGGTTACGCGCTTTGTGACCTATGGCTTCACCCTACCGGGTTTTGCCCAGGCTTATGCCGAAGCCATCATGGTACATCCCTGGATGGAACAATGGTACGCCGCCGCTGCCGAAGAGCCATGGACAATAGAACGCATCGAGAGCGCTTTCACTTAAGGCAGGCTGCTTTAAAGCACGTGTTCGTCATCCTGAACTACTTTCGGGATAACAAACCGCAACCGAATCGTCATCCCGAACTTGTTTCGGGATAACAAACCGCGTCGCACGTTATCCTGAAACAAGTTCAGGATGACGATAGTTCATGCATTGTGCAGTACGTCCTAAAACGCCACGCCTAGCCGCATTGTGCGCGGTGCAGAAGCTTTTGATCCGCCAGAACCAGCGCCATCATTGCCGCAACCACGGGCGTGCCCCTGATGCCTACGCAAGGGTCATGGCGGCCCTTGGTGATGATGTCTGTTGCATCGCCATCACGGGTGACGGTTTCAACCGGCGTAAGGATGGAGGAAGTCGGCTTAAATGCAACGCGCACCAGAACCGGTTGCCCTGTCGAAATACCGCCCGCAATGCCGCCTGCATTATTCGCCAGAAACTCGGGATGGTTTGACCCTTCGCTGGCGGGCCGCATCCGGTCGGCATTTTCTTCACCACGCAAACGCGCTGCGCCAAAGCCAGCGCCGATCTCCACGCCTTTGACGGCATTGATGCTCATCATGGCAGACGCGAGCTCGCTGTCCAGCTTGGCATAAAGCGGTGCGCCCCAACCGGGGGGAACGCCTGTGGCAACGCATTCGATGACCGCGCCGAGCGAGGAGCCAGACTTGCGTGCTTCGTCGACCAATTTTTCCCAGCGCCCTGCTGCTGCCTCATCAGGGCAGAAAAACGGGTTTTTATCAATTTGTGATGCTTCAAAATTATCGCGATTAATCGCATCGCCACCGATTTCGGCGACATAGGCCATGATTTCGACATCCGGAATGACGGCGCGGGCGACTGCACCTGCCGCAACACGCGCGGCGGTTTCACGCGCGCTGGACCGGCCACCGCCGCGATAGTCGCGAAAGCCGTATTTGGCGTCATAGCTGTAATCGGCATGGCCCGGACGATAGGCCTTGGCGACGTCAGAATAATCCTTCGACCGTTGGTCGACATTTTCGATCATCAGCGAAATCGGCGTACCTGTTGTGCGGCCTTCAAATACACCGGACAATATCCGCACGGCATCGGGTTCCTGCCGCTGCGTGGTGAAGCGCGATGTGCCGGGACGGCGCTGATCCAAAAATGGCTGAATATCCGCTTCAGACAAAGCAAGGCCCGGAGGGCAGCCATCGACTAATGCGCCAAGCGCCGGACCATGGGATTCGCCCCATGTCGAAAAACGGAACACGCGGCCAAAGGTATTAAAGCTCATTTGCTGTTTCCGTTTTCTTCAATTGTCCCGACCGATAGCGGACTTGCTCCTTGCCGATCCATGTCCGGATTGCACGAAAAATGATCAGCGCGATGGCGACACCTATCACACGGGCGGCGTGGGGATGGCCGTAGGTCGTCCCGATACGTCCTGCCCAAACAAAGGCACCAATGATGCCTATAAAGCCTGTCATTGAGACAAAGGCGTCCAACAACGGTGGCAACCCCTCCCAATAGCGACGCGCGTGCCAATATCCGTGCACGCCAACGAGCACGGCACAGCCTGCCAGAAGAAGAACTAGCGCGTCGCTATGCCCCGCGAACATCAGAGCGTACTGATATCAGGAGCATCCTCCTGTTTCATGCCGACGGTGTGATAGCCTGCGTCAACATGGTGGGTTTCGCCCGTTACCCCTGCGGCAAGGTCAGACAGGAAATACAGCGCGGAAGAACCGACATCATCAATCGTGACATTGCGGCGCAGCGGCGTGTTCACCTCATTCCATTTCAATATATAGCGGAAATCGCCAATGCCCGACGCCGCTAACGTCTTAATGGGGCCAGCCGAAATGGCGTTGACGCGAATGCCCTGCGGCCCCACGTCATTGGCCAGATATTTGACTGACGTTTCCAGCGCAGCCTTTGCCACGCCCATGACGTTATAATGCGGCATAACCTTTTCTGCGCCATAATAGCTCAATGTCAGCATGGACCCGCCGCCTTCGCCGGTTTCGGGATCAAGCGGCTTCATCATCGCAGCAGCACGCTTGGCAACGGCGGTAAAGCTGTAGACGCTGACATTCATGGTCAACAAAAAGTCTTCTAAGCCGACATCGTAATATTTGCCGCGCAACGCCTCTTTATTGGTGAAACCAATGGCGTGCACGACGAAGTCGATGGTTGGCCATTTTTCCGCCAGCGTTTCAAACGCGCGGTCAAGATTGGCCATATCCGCGACATCGCAGTCGATCAGGAAATCACAATCCAGCTGCGCCGCCAATGGCCGGACGCGCTTTTCCATCACTTCACCCTGATAGCTGAAAGCCAATTCGGCACCTTCGGCATGTAAGCGCTTTGCGATACCCCATGCGAGCGACTTGTCATTGGCAAGCCCCATAATCAGCCCGCGTTTACCAGCCATCAATCCGGTCATAATATCCTCATTCATCAGCTATATGTGCTTTGACGTACCTTAGTCCATTTTCATGGGTGTTGGCCAGCGCCGCGTTCAACTGCGCCCCTGTTACCAAGCCAAGGCCTATCAGGTAAAAGAAAATCAGCGCCAACATCACCCCTGCCAGGCTGCCATAAGCCAGATCATAATTGCTCACACTGGATAGGAACATGGGCAGTAACGCGGTTAACCCAAGCCACCAAAGGCTTACAAAGGCGGCCCCCGGCCATTTTGGAAAATCCGAAGAACGATATTTGGCTGGCGTCAGCCCCGCGAAAATGACGTAAATCGCGGCAAACAGGGTGACAAAGGGAATGATGCGCCCCCAAGCAAAATAGCGCGCCACTGTCTGCGCGGTGGGAATGAAGCGGTAGACAAAATCCTCCGCCGCCGTGACCAACACTTGCGCGGAAAAAGCAACCATAGCGAGAACCACCGAAGCGATGATTGCACCCAGCGAACCCAATCGATAATGCCAGAACGCGCGGCTGGGTGTTGCGCCATAAGCGCGATGCAAAACGTCGCGAAAGGTTTCAATGAGACTCGCTGCCGTCCAAAGGCTGACACCCGCACTCAACCACAATAACGGCCCGGAGCGGGCAGTCATGGCGGACTGAATGGGTCCTTGAAGGGCGCCGGCAACGCTTGGCGGTACCGTTTTAAAAAAGGCGTCGATTAACGCCAGGCCAGATTCGGTTTGGCCAAAAGCACCCGCGATTGCCGCCGCCACGACGCAAAAGGCGAATAAGGACACTAAAGACAGATAGGCGAAGTTGCCCGCGTGGATGAAACCATCGCTATAAACGCCAACGCCAACACGCTTTGCTACTTCAACGACCTGTCCAGAAAAGCCAAGCCGCGCAAACCATGTGGCTTCGCTTTCATCCGCATGCGTTGTCGCCGGAAGATGTGCCCGCGCCTCCGGTGACAGAGGCGAAATTTCAGACACTTATATTCTCCCGGACAGAATTGTCCGAGAGAATATCACTTATCCGCGCCAGTTCCGCCGGGTCGCTCGGCAGATGGATCATCAGCATCACAAGCTGATCCCCGCGCACGCCTGTCTTGGTAGTAAAGCCGCGCCCCTTGATGCGCAGCACAGTGCCAGAATTGGTGCGTGGCGGGACGGTCAACATGACGGCGCCGTCCACCGTCGGCACTTTGACCTTGCCGCCTTCTACCGCCTCTTTCAGCGAAATCGGCAGGTCAATGCGGATATTGTCGCCGTCACGCACCAAATCGGGATGCTTGCCAATTTTCAATGTGACCATCGCGTCGCCATAGCCGCCGGGGCCGGGCTGACCCTTGCCGGGAATACGGATTTGCTGCCCCGCAACTATGCCAGCGGGCAATTTGAATTCTACCGTCTTGCCATCACCCAACATGATGCGTTGCGGCGCAAGCGTGGCGGCGTCGGTGAACGACACCAAATGCGTATAGGCAATATTCGCGCCCTTGGGCGGTGCTTGCTGCGGCCGTTGGCCGGGCCCGCCACCTGGGCGCCCACCGCCTCCGCCACCAAACAGCCCATCAAAAATATCGCCCAAGTCAATCCCGCCACTGCCGAAATTGCCACCCGCCGTGCCACCTTGCGAATAACCACTGCCGCCACCAAAAGGATTGCCCGCAAAGCGCGGTTGCCCGTTTTCGTCAATCTCGCCGCGATCATATTGACCGCGCTTTTTGGGGTCCGACAATAAGTCATAGGCTTGCGTGACTTCGCTAAACCGTTCCGAAGCCTTCGGATTGTCCTTGTTCTTGTCGGGGTGTAGTTCCTTGGCAAGCTTACGATAGGCGAGCTTGATCGCCTTGTCGTCCGCGCCCTTGGACACACCTAATATGGAATAAGGATCTGCCATTCTTGTCCCTGTTACTGTCTCGTCCGTCTTAGATTGGTATTACAGCGCCTGGAGTCAACTTGGGAGCACCGCATTTTCGGCTCTTTTGCCTATCAATGCACATAACAGAAGATAAGGCATTAGGCCAATTGGCTTAGCCAAGCAAAGCCCATGCATTCGCTAACCCAAATATCATGTCCCAGTTCATTTTATCGTCTTGCCCCTTTTAACCCGTATCAGTCTAGCCTATCGGTGGATTATGGAAAGCCCCGATCCCTTTAGCCTGTTCGACACATGGTTTGCCGAAGCGCGGGCAAGCGAGATAAATGACTCTAACGCTATGGCCTTGGCCACGACGGGCGCTGATGGGCAACCTTCGGTGCGCATGGTGCTATTGAAAGGCCATGGCCGCGATCTGGGCACGCATGGCGGATTTGTGTTTTACACCAATTTTGAAAGCCGCAAAGCCACGCAATTGTCGGCCAATAAGCAAGTCGCCTTGCTGTTTCACTGGAAATCGCTGCGCCGGCAAATCCGGATTGAGGGCGCGGCGAGCCCCGTCGACGATGCGACCGCTGATGCCTATTTCGAAACCCGCTCCCGCAATTCGCAGCTCGGCGCTTGGGCGTCCGACCAGTCCCGCCCGCTTGCCGACCGCGCGACTTTTGAAGCACGCTTCGCCGAGGTAGAAGCACGTTTTGAAGGGCAGGATGTCCCGCGCCCGCCGCATTGGTCGGGATGGATGGTTAGCCCTAAGCGTATCGAATTTTGGCAAGACCGTGAATTCCGCCTGCACGAACGCTGGCTGTATGAACGCGATGGCGACGGCTGGACCAGCGGGATGCTTTTCCCGTGACGCATAGACCATGAGCCTTGCCCATAATCACCATCACCATGCGCATGGCGACCTAACCAACCGCGCGGCCATCGCCAGCGTGACCATGGCCTTGTTCCTGCTCGCGCTGAAGATTTTTGCCGCAGCTGAAACCGGCTCCGTCGCCTTATTGGCGTCTTTGGCGGATACGGGCTTTGACGTTTTGGCATCGGTGCTCACTTTATTCAGCGTCCGTTATGCCGCGATGCCCGCCGATGATGACCACCGTTTCGGCCATGGCAAGGCGGAGGCACTGTCTGCGCTGCTTCAAGTCGTATTGATCACCGTTTCAGCCATATTGATCGCATGGCGCGCTATCGTGCGCTTGGGCGCACAGGAACAGACCGCGCACCCCGAATATGGCATTGGCGTTTCGGTCATTGCCATCGTCGCCACCTTAAGTTTGCTGGCCTATCAACGGCATGTGGTCCGCAAAACCGGATCAGTCGCGATCCAAGCCGACCATGTACATTATCAAAGCGACCTTTTGCTTAACATCGCGGTGATCTTCGCGATTGTGCTCGACACCATGTTGAATGTGCGCGGTGCCGACCCGTTATTCGGAATGGCGATTGCCGCATGGTTGTTATGGGGTGCATATCGCGCCGCGCGCTTGGCGCTGGACCAGTTGCTGGACCGTGAATGGCCGGAGGAAAAACGGCAACGGTTTATCGAAGTCGCGCTGCGCCATCCGGAATTGCGCGGCATCCATGACATGCGTACCCGTTCCAGCGGCGCGCATGATTTCTGCCAGTTCCATGTGTGGGTTGACCCCAATATGACGGTCGCGGCGGCGCATGATATCATGGATGAGGTGGAACAAGCGTTGATGGACGCATTTCCCGGCGTCGAAGTCCTGATCCACCCTGACCCCGAAGGCCATAAGGATGAGGTGGGTTATATCCCGTCAAAAACGATTGAGCACGATAAGGATTCCCATGACTGACCTGCCTTATTATCATGTAGATGCCTTTGCGGAGCGCCCCTTCACCGGCAATCAGGCGGCCGTGATGCCGCTGACCGAATGGTTGGATGACGCTGTGCTGCAGGCGATTGCCGAGGAAAACAATTTCGCGGAAACTGCCTTCTACGTGCCCGACGCCACCGGCGAGGCCGACTATGAACTGCGCTGGTTCACGCCAGCCGTTGAAATTCGTTTATGCGGCCATGCCACATTGGCAAGCGGGCATATCATTTTGAGCCAAAATCCTATGCTAGACCGCGTGACATTACGCACGCGCAAAGCGGGCATATTGGAAGTGCGCCGCGAAGGTAATGCTTATGCTGTCGCCCTGCCCGCCATTCCTACAGAGGAAGTCAACAATCCGGACATGATGGCCGCGATGGGCGGTAAGCCTTTGTCGATGCGCAGTAACCCGGACAGCTATAATATGTTCGTCTACGCGACCGCCGCTGAAATCCTTGCACTCAAGCCCGATATGAAGGCGTTGGCAACATTAGGCGATGACAGCTTCACCGCCACCGCGCGCGGTGATGACACTGACATCGTCAGCCGAGTCTTCGTGCCAGGTGCAGGTGTAGATGAAGACAGCGTCACCGGCAGCGCCCATGCCGTTATCGCGCCTTATTGGGCATCCGTCCTCGGTCGCGACAGCTTCACAGCTTACCAAGCATCGGCGCGCGGCGGGTATTTGGGCTGCAAATTAGAGGACGACAAAGTTTGGTTGTCAGGCCATTGTTTTACGGTAGTAAAGGGAATGTTCAGCTTGCGCTGACCATCAACGACATTCCATTGTTCAAAGGATCATTCATGCTGAAGTCATTCGCCGTCTTGTCGGCTCTCCTGCTTTCACCCGCCGTCATGGCGCAAGATGCCCCGCCGCCTCCGCCAAGTGGTGGCGTGCCACAGCCAGAGCAGATTTTTGCGTTTCTCGACGCCAATAAGGATGGCTTCATTGCCAAGGACGAAGCGCAAGGCCCGTTGGTTCAATATTTCGCGAATATTGATACGGATAAGGACGAAAAGATTTCAATGGCAGAGCTGAAAGCCGCGATGGAAGCGATGCGTCCGCCTGAGGCTGGATAAGCCAGCAACGCGTAATCATTGCCCAATTTGCAAATAAAAACGCGCGGGAAGCCATTTGGCCTCTCGCGCGTTTTTAATTGCGTTCTTGCTTATTAAGCTACGGTCGCTTTGCGGATAACACCGGGGTTCGCAGGTGGCTCACCCTTAGGCAAAGCGTCGATATGCTCCATGCCGCTGATCACTTGGCCCCAGACGGTGTACTGACGGTCCAAGAAGGTGGCATCGTCAAAGCAGATAAAAAACTGGCTGTTGGCGGTGTTCGGATCATTGGTCCGCGCCATCGAGCAAACGCCGCGCACATGTGGCTCTGCGTTAAATTCCTGCTTCAGATTTGGCTTGGACGAACCGCCCATGCCCGTGCCATTGGGGCAACCGCCCTGCGCCATGAAGCCCGGGATTACGCGGTGAAACTTCACGCCGTCGTAAAAACCTTCACCAGCAAGTTCTGTGATACGGGCTACGTGATTGGGCGCCAGATCAGGACGCAGCTTGATTACAACGTCGCCGCTGTCGAGCGAAAAGGTAAGTGTTTGATCGGCCATATTGAGATTCCTTTAGGCGTGTAAATTCGATGTCGGCTGCCCTAGGGGAAGCATCGCAGAGGTGCAAAGCCAAAATCATTGCATTTTCACGCCGCCTGCTTAGGAGGGGCGAAATCTTACTAAAACGTCTCAGATGAAAAAACGGGAGGCCGGCAATTGACCAGCGACATCGCCAACCCGACCGACCTTGACCCCGAAATCGTTGAAACGCTGGACGAAGACAATCGCCTGACGCGGGACTATGTCGACCGCGTTCTCGACGCTGTCGACGAAGGCGATCTGGACGAAGTCTACCGGCTGGTTGAACCCCTACACGAAGCTGACATTGCAGATCTTCTCGAACTGACGCCATCCGAACGGCGCGGCCTACTCGCGATCAGCCTTGGCGATCTTATGAGTGCCGAGGTGCTGGCGGAGGTCAATGATTATGTCCGCGAAGATATTATCGATGCCCTCCCCGCGTCCCAAGTGGCAGGACTTGCCGGACAGTTGGACACTGATGACGCCGTTGCGATTATCGAAGATATGGAGGAAGAGGACCAGCAAGCCGTTTTGGCCGAGCTGGCCCCCGAAGACCGCGCCGTCATTGAAAATGCGCTGTCTTATCCCGACGAATCCGCTGGCCGTATCATGCAGCGCGAGCTGGTCGCGGTGCCGGAACATATGACCGTCGGGCAGCTCATCGATTATTTACGCGATCACCAAGACCTGACCACCGAATTTTGGGAAATTTTCGTCGTCGATCCGCAGCATAAGCCTGTGGGGACATGCAAATTGAGCTGGATCATGCGCAGCCAGCGCAAGGTTCCGGTCAGCGAAATCATGAAGCATGAACAGACGCTCATCCCGGTTGATATGGATCAGGAGGAGGTCGCGTTACGTTTCCAGAAATATGCGCTGATTTCCGCCGCTGTTGTCGATGCTGCTGGCCGGTTGTTGGGTGTCATCACCGCCGATGATATCGTCCATATCATTCAGGAAGAAGCGGACGAGGATATTTTGCGCCTGTCGGGTGCCGGCGAAGGCGACATTAACGAGCCTATTGCGGACAGCTACAAAGCGCGCGTGCGCTGGCTGATTGCCAATTTGGGCACGGCGATGGTCGCAAGTTTCATCATTGCGCAATTTGGCGCAGCGATTGAAACGATGGTTGCGCTCGCGGTGCTAATGCCCATCGTCGCCTCCATCGGCGGCAATGCAGGCACGCAGACGCTTGCGGTGACGGTGCGCGCGCTGGCTACCAATCAGTTAACCCAATCCAACACCATGCGCTCGATTTGGCGCGAGATACGGGTCGCCTTGCTCATCGGCGCAACGATCGCGGTGATTGCCGGTCTCGGCGCGGGCATGATTTTCGATAATTGGCGACTCGCGAGTGTCATTGCGGTGGCGATATTGTGCAACATTTCACTAGCCGGATTGTCCGGCGTCGCCATTCCTGTGTTATTGGACCGGCTGGATCAAGACCCTGCGGTTTCAAGCTCGATCTTTGTGACGATGATAACCGATTCGATGGGCTTCCTCATCTTTCTTGGCCTTGCGGTTTTCAGCGGCCTTGCCGGTTAACCGCATTATTCCCAAATAAATTCCATGCCATTGAACATGACCAAAATCGCCTTTGGCGCAGAAAGCCCGCAGCATTTGCGTGAACGGCTTGTGGCTTATGCCCAAGACGGCGAAGTCCGCTTAACCACGCGCTATTTGCCCAAGCGCGTCGACGAAATGGCGGGTGGTTCACTTTATTGGATACACACGCATACGATCATCGGCAGAAGCCCCATCATCGGCTTCATGGAAAATGGCGCGGGTCGGCATTGGATCCGCATTGTACCCCAGCTTATCGCCGTCCGCTCCACGCCCAAGCGCGCGCATCAAGGCTGGCGCTATCTCGAAGACGCCAATGCGCCGCCTGATCTGGATTCGGTCGAAACAGATGGCCGCGACGAAATGTCGCCAAAGATGCTGAATGAACTGATGAAAATGGGGCTGGTTTAGGATCGGTGCCCTAAGCCGCCGCGCGCTTGGTCAACACCTTGTTAATCACATCGGCGAAGGTCTCGGCACTTTGCGCGCCGGGAACCATATATTTCTGATCGAAGATGATTGCGGGAACGCCTGTGATATTCTGGTCGGTCCAATGCGTCATTTCTGCGCGCACGCTGGCCGTGAGCGCGGCATCGTTGATCCATGCCAAAGCCACGGCGCGCTCCATGCCTTGCGCCTCGGCAATGTCACACAGAACGTCAACATCGCTCACATCGCGGCGGTCCTGAAAATAGGCGGTGAACAATGCCATTTTCAGTTTTGTCTGCGCGCGCCATCCGCGTTCGCTGCCAAATATGGTCAGCAATTTATGCGCATTGAAGGTGTTATATATGCGCATGCCCTCGCCATAGTTGAACGCGAAGCCGACATTATTGCCAATGTTGGACAGCCGGCTCCGATTGGCGCGGCTTTGTTCAGGCGTGCTGCCATATTTGCGCGCGATATGCGCGGCGGTATCTTCGCCTTCGGGCGGCATGTTCGGGTTCAGTTCGAACGGATGCCAATAGGTTTCGGCGGCAATGTCTTGACCAACAAGCGTCAACGCTTTTTCCACCTGTTTCAGGCCAATGATGCACCAGGGGCATACCACATCCGACACGATGTCGATGCGCAACGGCACCGCATCGGCCGTCATTGCGACACCCAATGGCGCAGCAGGCTATGCGCAATTGCAAAGGGTGGCGGCGCATTGAAACGGCGGTCGGTCTCGCCCTTCAGAGCAGCCATCGCCTCGGCTTTCGTCACCCACATCGCATCTTCAATCTCGTCAGTGTCGAGCGTGAGTGCATCGTCCAACGCATCAGCGGTGCAGGCAATCATCAATTGCGAACCGCCAAAGGGCCAAGGCTGGCTGGTGACATAGCGCACCGCGCCGCAGGTCACGCCTGCTTCTTCATGAATTTCGCGGCGAACGGCCTCTTCAATGCCCTCGCCAGGTTCCAAAAAGCCCGCCAGCGCGGAATAATTGCCCGGCGGAAAGCGGGATTGCCGCCCGACCAGCGCCTTGCCCTCAAATTCGGCGAGCATGATGACCACAGGATCCGTGCGCGGAAAATGTTCTTTCTGGCAATTGCCGCATTTGCGGCCCCAGCCTGCGCGGAACAGCACCGTCGCCGCGCCGCAGCGTCCGCAGAAACGATGGCCATTATGCCATTCAATCAAGCTGCGCGCGGTGCCGTATATCGCGGCGTCCTCGGCGGGTAGCATCGATAAGGCACGCCAGATAGCAGGCGAACGAAACGCGTCCCCCGCGGCATCCACTAACGCGACAAAATGCGGCTTTCCATCGGATAGGCCAAGCAGGATGAGCTCTTCTGAACCTTCAAGCTCGGCCAAAGAATGCCAGTGTAAGCCGCCTGCGTCGTTGACCCGCGGATCGAGTCCGTCAAGCCCCAACACCCGCGCGCGCCAGTCCCCCAGCAGCAGGCCATAAGCCTCTGCATCATTGCGGACGCGGTCAGCGCGGTCGAGCGGTGAACCCGTAAAAGCTGGAGCCATCATCGGATCAGACACCAGATCAAGCTGGTAAACCAAGGTCCTTCAGGACCCAATTGGCGAAGTCTGCGTGGAAGGGATAGACATTGCTCGGCATATATTGCGCCATGCAGACGGCCCGCTATTTGCTTCTTGGATCGACAAACGCCACCGTGCCCGCGGCACCACCCCAGCCGAACACGCCCGCATTCACGCCCTTGCCGACCCGGCCACCCGCACCAAAGCCAGCGCCTTCGGCGAACGTGCCATCAGTTGTAACAGCGGACGGTAGCAAATCAGACATGGCGAGTTTGGCAGCCGCCGTTGACATGATGCGGACGCCATCCAATTCACCATAATTAGCCAACATGTTGAGGAATCGGTCATAATCGCGCGCGGACGCCACCATGCCAGCGCCGCCAAAGGCAAAGGCTGGTTTATCGAGGTAAATGCTGGTCGACGCGGGATCGATCGGGAACAACACGCCGTTAACGGGCGCGTAATTGGACACGAAGCGCTTGGTTTCCGACTTTGGCACTTGGAAATAGCTGCTGGTCATTTTCAGCGGCTCAAAAATGCGCGTCTTCAAAAAGACCTCAAAATCCATGCCGCTGGCAACTTCAATCACGCGACCCAGCAAATCGAGCGAGATAGAATAGCTCCATTTTGTCCCCGGCTCGGCCATCAATGGCAGCTTTGCCAGCCTTTCGGAAAATGTCTTGAGATCAGGGGTCGGCGCGCTTGCCGCCTGACCAGGAATGGGAAAGCGGCTGACGATGCCCGGCGTGATACCATTGTCGAGATAGGCCTGAAGCAATGGGCCTTTGGTAATGATGGAATATCCAAGCCCAGCGGTATGGGTCAGCAAATGGCGAAGTGTAATCTGCGTCTTGGCGGGCACCGCATCCAGACTTTTGTCCGGGTCGGTCAGCACGGTCATATTGGCAAATTCTGGCAGGAAATCGGCAATCGGTTGATCGAGCTTCATCTTGCCTTCGTCTACAAGGATCATCGCGGCGATGCCGGTGACAGGCTTTGTCATCGAATAAATGCGCCACAATGTGTCAATATTCACAGGCGTGGTTTCGCCCAGTCCTTGTGTACCAACAGCGACGACATCGGGCATGCCGGCTGCACGACCAATGGTGGCGAGAACACCGGGGAGCTTTCCTGAAGAGACATAGCTTTCAAACTGCGTCCGGATGGTCGGATATAATTCGGCCGCCTGCGCCCAAGCGCGCGCGGGCGCAAATGCGCTTATGGCGCCCATAGCCGCTAATTGGCCGCCCCATGCCAAAAACCCGCGCCGACCAATCATTGCCTGTTCGCTATTCTGCATATTCATACTTTTCCCCCTGCGCCTAATACCGCTTCTGCTGCTTTTCTGAATAGGGTCGGCAGACCAGCCTTGTCGAGCGATTTTAGTGGCCACCATTCGCCTGCATCGGGGTCATCTGCGTCCGCTGGCCATGCCGTAACGGCAATATCGAGAAGCAGCGAAAAATGGGTAAAAACATGCGACACTTGGCCGGGCAATTTTCGCCATTTGGCAGGGATAGGCGGCGTCTTATGGCCATCCAATCGGGCGGTCCATTGATCATCGGGCAAAGCGCGCATACCCGCCAAAAGGCCTTTGTCGTCGCGGCGCACCAACCAGACATGCGCATCCCGCTGTATCCAATAAACAGTACCCGTGCGCTGCGGCTTGGCGGCCTTGGGCGTTTTGGCGGGATAGATTTCGGGATTTCCAAGACGCTTGGCATCGCAGGCAAAGGCCAGCGGGCACAATTGGCAAGAGGGTGTGCGCACCGAACATATGCCCGCCCCTAAATCCATCATCGCCTGGGCAAAGTCGCCTGCGCGGCTGTCGGGTGTAATGCTGTCCATCGCGTCTCGAATGAGCGGCTTTGAATGCGGCAAGGGCGTCGCAATTGCAAATAGCCGGGACACAACGCGCTCGACATTGGCATCAACGACAACCGCTCTTTGCCCGAATGCAATCGCGGCGATGGCAGCCGCGGTATAGGGGCCGATACCCGGCAATTTCAGCAACGCTGCCTCGGTCTCTGGCAAACGACCTGCATGCGCCGCCACCACAACCCGCGCGCATTTCAACAAATTGCGCGCGCGGGCATAATAGCCAAGGCCAGCCCATGCCGCCATGACATCGGCATCATCCGCCGCCGCCAATGCGGTAAAGTCCGGCCAAATCTGGGTAAACTTGCGAAAATAGCCTCCCACCGCCGCGACCGTCGTCTGCTGCAGCATGATTTCCGACAGCCAGACATGATAGGGGTTGGCAAAGCCTTGCCCCGGCGCTGTGCGCCAAGGCAGTGTCCGAGCATGCTGGTCATAATGTGCAAGCAAGGCCTGCGCGATATCCCCAGATTTATCGATGGCTTGTTGGACGGATGGCATGATAAATGGCATGTATCAGGGGATGGATAAAGGCAAGTCACCACCACCGCCAAGAGGCACCAAAAAGGCGCTGACGCCCAAA
The DNA here is from genome assembly GCA_903868245.1 of uncultured Sphingomonadales bacterium. Taxonomy (GTDB): domain Bacteria; phylum Pseudomonadota; class Alphaproteobacteria; order Sphingomonadales; family Sphingomonadaceae; genus Sphingorhabdus_B. The sequence continues at coordinate 25,632 of CAIPUN010000064.1, forward strand.
ACATTTCAGCGCCCACGCGGTGGTGAGGCAAAGTCTGTATCTTCTTTAATGCCCGATATCGGCCGTGCCGCTTTCCGGAAATTTGGTTTCGTACAAAGCTCTGTCGTCAGCCGCTGGGACGAGATCGTTGGTGCGCGCTATGCCGCTGTTTCCGCACCAGAAGCCATCCGCTTTCCAATTGGCAAGAAATCCGACGGCACGCTTGAGCTGACCGTGGAGGGCGCGCACGCCACGATGATTCAACATGTGCTTCCAGAAATCATGGAGCGGGTGAACCGATTTTTTGGCTATAGTGCCGTCGCGCGGGTCAAAGTCCGACAAGGCCCGGTTGCGAAGCCAAAGCTGCGTCCACCAACCGCCGCACCGATGTTAAAGCCAGTGCCGATGGAATTGGGGGAATCCTTGCGCGAAATCGGTGATCCAGAGCTTTTCGCCGTCCTTGAAAGCCTCGCAAAAAGCCTTGCCAAAGACGGCAAGTAATACCAGATGCGCAAGATAAATTTCGAAGGATAAGGTCCATCCCTATGTCGCATATGAAAAAATATCTGGGCGCAGTTATGGTGGGCGTTGCGGCGTTCTCCGCTGGCTTATCTGCGACGCCTGCGCCAAACAAATGGCTGTCGACCGTGACGGTCACGGACAAAGGTGCGCATATTCTGGGCAACCCTGCTGCGCCTAACAAAGTGGTCGAATATCTCAGCTACACATGCGGACATTGCGCGGAATTTGAAATGAAGGAAGCGCCGGCGTTCAAAACGCAATTTGTCGCCACCGGCAAGGCCAGCCTCGAAATTCGTAACATGGTGCTCAATCCGGTTGATTTGACTGCTGCCATGCTGGCGCGCTGCGGCGGTAAGACAAAGTTCTTCGGGAATCAGAGGCATCTGCTCGCAACTCAAGCCACTTGGTCTGGTAAAACAAAAAATATTAGCGCCGCCACGCGGGACAAGTTGAAGGCGCAGGATTATACTGGGTTTATGGTCGGCACCTTTGACGAAATCGGCCTGGGCCCCATCATGCAACAACGCGGAATCACGCCAGCACAGGCGAAAACCTGCTTGGCCGACAAGGCTGCATTTAATGCTATTATTGGTATGACGGAAGCAGGATCCGCGCTTGGTGTGCGCGGCACGCCAGCATTTTTGGTCAATGGCGTATTGCAGGACCACATCCATAATGTTGCCGAATTAAAGGCGGCAATGAAGTAAATCGAAATCACAGACAGAAGGCCAGACAGAAGGATATCACATGCGTATCAAGACATTCATTTTGACAACTGCCGCGGCATTTGCACTTGCCGCATGTGGCGGTGCCGACACGGCTGGCGCACCAAAAGGTGAACCGCTGGCAAAGGTTGCTGCCCCTGCGGATAAAACATGGGTCGATGTTGTCACCAAAACCGAATTTGGCGGCTATCAAATGGGTAACCCCAATGCAAAATTGAAGCTGGTCGAATATGGCGCAATTACCTGCCCCGGCTGTGCGCAGTTTTCGATGCAGTCGACCGAGGAATTGCACAAGCTGGTCAATGACGGCACCGTTTCGATGGAATTTCGGCCATTTCTCGTCCACGGTATTCAAGACGTACCAGGTTTCCTTTTGGCCCAGTGCAGCGGACCGGAGGCGTTTTTCCCGCTCACCGATCAGCTTTATGCCGAACAGGCTTCATGGCTCGGCAAAATCAGCAGCGTGACCGAGGCGGACCAGCAAGCGATGCAGAAAATGTCGCCGGAACAGATCGCAACGTTGCTCGGCACGAAAATGGGCTTGATCGAATTTGTAAAATCACGCGGCATTAGCGAAGACCAAGCCAAAGCTTGCTTGTCGGACAAGGCCGCGATTGATGCCCTGATCAAAACAACCGAGCGCGGGACGAAGGAAGATGAAGTCTCTGGCACGCCATTCTTCTTGCTCAACGGCGCCAAGCTGGACGCCAGCTCGTGGGTGCAAGTGAAGAGTAAGCTGGTCGAGGCCGGCGCACGCTAAATATGGCTCTGGCGGGCCATGACATCGCTGTAACCGCAATGGGGTGCGCGCCTTGCGGATAAAGAAGCTGAAACTTGTCGGCTTCAAAAGCTTTGTCGAGCCCGCTGAACTCCGGATCGAAAGCGGGCTGACCGGCATTGTCGGGCCAAATGGCTGCGGTAAATCCAACCTATTGGAAGCCATACGCTGGGTGATGGGGGAAAGCAGCGCCAAGTCGATGCGCAGCGCAGGCATGGAAGATGTGATTTTTGCCGGAACCGCGTCGCGCCCGCCCCGCGATTTCGCTGAAGTCACGATATTGGCCGAACGCAGCGATGATAATGCCGACGGTGACGCTGACGAAGAATTGGAAGTCACCCGCCGGATCGAACGGGGTGCTGGCTCCGCCTATCGGTCCAATGGCCGCGATGTGCGGGCGAAGGATGTGGCGCTTATCTTCGCCGACGCCGCGACGGGCGCGCATTCCCCTGCTTTGGTAAGCCAAGGCCGCATTGGCGCGATAATCTCGGCTAAGCCGCAAGAACGCCGTCAGATGCTGGAAGAAGCGGCTGGTATTTCGGGCCTGCATGTCCGGCGTAAGGATGCCGAACAAAAGCTACGCGCCGCCGAAAGCAATTTGGCGCGGCTGGCGACCATTCTTGCCGATATGGACGCGCGCGCAAGCCAATTACGCCGCCAAGCCAAGCAAGCCGAACGCTATCGCACGCTGACCAAAGACATATTGCAAGCAGAAGCGCGGCTGATTTTTGTCCGCTGGCGTGAGGCCAAGCTAGCAGCAGATGTAGCGCGGGCCGACGCCAATATAGCAGCTAAGGCAGTTGAGGACGCCGCCGTGGCCCAGCGCGTCCTCACCGAAAAGCAGCAAGAGGCTGTGCGACAACTTGCCGATGCGCGGGCACTGGCGATGGCGGCGCGCGATGCGGCCAGTGATGTGTCGAACAAGATCGTGCAGCTAACGGGCGAATATGAACGGATCATCCAACGCCAATCCGACCTCGCGGCGCAAGCCGCCCGCATGGCCGACGATGGCGCGCGTGAAGGCAAGCTGACGCATGATGCGGCAGATGCGCTCGCCCGTTTGCAGACGGAAAGCGGTAAATTGGCCGACCAGATTAAAGCGCAAGAGGAGGAGCGCCCTGCGTTGCTGCGCACCGCGGAAAATGCCGAACGGCAAGCGCGGGAGAGCGAAATTGCCTTGGCCAATGCATCCGCAGAGCAAGCGCGCGCAGACGCCGAATTGCGCGTGGCCGACGCGGCGCTGGCGGCGGCGGCAACACGTGTGCAACGGGCCGAACAGGTCTGCGCGCGGGTTAATGCCGAACGGGACGCTTTGGGGGATGAGGCGGCATATGCTGCATCCAAAAGCCAAGCCGATGCCGACGTCCAAAAATTGCAGACACAATTGCAAGCCGACAGCCATGCGCATGAAGCCGCCGAAGCGCAGCGCGCTGCGCTGATCTCCGCCCGCGATGTTGCCCAAGTCGCCAACGCCAGTGCCAAGGCCGAACTCGCCGCTTTACTGACCGAGCAAAGCGCACTGCAACGTTCCTTGACCAAGGGCCAAAGCAACAAGGCGATCGACCGTATTTCGGTCAAGCCAGGCTATGAACACGCTCTGGCCGCTGCGCTAGGTGACGATGCAGATGCGAGCATTGGCGGCGAAACGGGACGCCGCTGGCTTGGCGGTGCCGTTGCGCTTGGCCAAGTCGCCGACACCGCCCTGATCCATTTTGTCGATGCCCCGCCAGAACTTGCAGCGCGATTGTCTATGGTGCGCGTTGCTGAAACCGATGATGGCCAAAAATTGGCCCCTGGCGAACGTCTGGTGACATTGGCAGGCAGGCTACGCCGCTGGGACGGCTTTGCTACCGATGGTGATGGCGCGACGATTGCAGAACAACTCGTCCGCGCCAATCGTTTGGCCGAATTGGAAACGCTCATTGCGCCGGCGCAAGCCGCGCTCGATGCACAAGCGCAAAGCCTGTTGCAGATGAATGATAAGATTGAAGCTGCGCAGGATATGGTCCGCACCGCAGCAGCGGCGCGTGTCGCTACCGAAGGCCAGTTGCGGCAAGCCCTGCGCGCGGTCGATCAAGCCGAAGACGCATTGGCGCGACTAAAATCTGCAAAGGCCGCACTTGGCGACCGCATGGCCGCAGCAGAGCAAGATTTGGCCGAGGCGCAAGCGGAGCGCAAAGCGACGGAGAAGGCACGGCACGCCTTGCCCGACGGGTCACATCATGCGGACCTTGTCCAAAACCTCTCCGCCGCGCATGAGGCAACGCGCGACCTGTTGGCGCGCAATCAGGCGGACCTGTCTGCGCTGGAACAACGCATAGCGCAAAGCCGTGAGCGCCGCGCCGTGGCGATGGCCGAAATTCGCAGTTGGCAGGACCGTGCAGGCGAAGCTGAACGCCGGATCGCCGAAATGAACAAACGCAGCGCCGACGTCGCTACTGAACAAGCAGAGATGTCGGGAAGGCCGGAAATACTGGCCCGCGATATTGCTACTCTACAGGCTGATAAAGAGCAGTTGGCCGAGAAGCTTACTGGCCTAGTAACCGCCGAAACGGCGCATGAAACGACATTGCGCGCACTTGAAAGCGAATTGTCGGCTGCGGCAGAGCAGCTATCCGTCGCGCGCGAAGCCCGCGCCGGCGCCGAAGCCCGCGCCGAAAATCAGGAACTGCGCCGCGTCGAAATGGGCCGGATTTCAGGGGAACGGTTCGAATGTCCGCCTCCCGTCCTGCCCGAAAAACTGAACTTTGACGAAGATGCGATGGACGATGCAGGCGTGGAGTCGAGCCGCCTCGACCGCTTGCAAAACGAACGCGAGCGCATCGGACCTGTAAACCTGATCGCCGCCGATGAGCTGGCCGAACTGGAATTGCAGCAAGGTACAGGCGTTGCCGAAAGCGAAGAGCTTACCCTTGCCATCAACCGCTTACGCGGTTCCATCGGCAGTCTGAACCGCGAAGGCCGCGCGCGGTTACTGACGGCTTTTGAGGCTGTAGACAGCCACTTTCGCCGCCTGTTTTCGACCTTGTTCAATGGCGGACAAGCGCATCTAGCGTTGATCGACAGCGATGATCCGTTGGAAGCTGGCCTCGAAATTTTCGCACAACCGCCGGGGAAGAAACTGCAGTCGCTCACCCTGCTGTCGGGCGGCGAACAGGCGCTGACAGCGGTCGCGCTCATCTTCGGCTTGTTCCTCACGAACCCCGCGCCAATTTGCGTGCTCGACGAAGTCGACGCGCCTTTGGATGATGCCAATATCGAACGCTTCTGCGACTTGCTCGACGCGATGACGCAGGAGACCGCGACGCGTTACCTCATCGTCACCCACAATGCCGTAACGATGAGTCGGATGCACCGTTTGTTCGGCGTGACGATGGTGGAGCAGGGCATCAGCCGACTGGTATCGGTTGACCTTGGGGGCGCAGAGCAATTACTGGCCGCAGAATGACTTTGCACGGCCCCATCACCAACAGCTTTATCTCGCAACGCCTTCGGCTGAACTATGTCGACTGGGGTAATCCCGACGCGCCGCCCTTGCTTTTGGTCCATGGTGGCCGTGATCATGCGCGCAGCTGGGATTGGGTAGCCGAAGAATTGCGCCACGATTGGCATATCATCGCGCCCGATTTGCGGGGTCATGGCGACAGCGCCTGGTCGCCCGATGGCAGCTATGAAATGTCGACTTTTGTTTACGACCTTGCGCAGTTGATCCATCAACTCAACCTTTCCCCTGTCAGCATCATTGCCCATTCGATGGGCGGCAATATCGCGACCCGCTATGCTGGCCTGTTCCCCGAAAATGTCCGTAAGATGGTGAATATCGAAGGACTGGGCCTGTCCCCAAAAATGCAGGCCGAACGCGACGCCATCGGTATTCAAACCCGTTTCCGCCAGTGGATTGAGGACAAGCGCAACGCCGCTGGCCGCACGCCAAAGCGGTATCCCAATATCGAAGCCGCATATGAACGGATGAAGACCGAAAATAGCTATTTGACGGACGAACAAGCGCGGCATTTGACCGTGCATGGTATCAGCCGCAACGAGGATGGCAGCTGGAGTTGGAAGTTCGATAACTACCTCAACATTTGGGCGATCTTCGATATGCCGCGTGAGGATTTGTTGGCCATTTGGGAATCCATCACCTGCCCGATGTTGTTGATGTATGGCGCCAATAGCTGGGCCTCCAACCCTGAAAAGGATGGCCGCATCGCGCATTTCCCGACGGCCAAGGTCATCGAATATGAAAATGCCGGCCATTGGTTACACCATGACCAGTTCGACCGCTTCATGGCCGACGTGCGGGCGTTTCTATAGGGTCCTGACCCTAACCAATCATCGCGCGTAAGGCGGCAATGCTGTCCGCCTCATCCGCTGGCTTGTCACGGCGCAGGCGGGAGATGCGCGGGAAACGCATCGCTATGCCCGATTTATGCCGCTTGGATTCGTGCACCGCATCAAACGCAACCTCCAGCACCAAAGATTTTTCCACTTCCCGCACGGGGCCAAAACGCGCGACCGTGTTATCGCGGACAAAGCGGTCGAGCCATTTCAGTTCCGCATCGCTGAACCCGGAATAGGCCTTGCCCACGGGCAACAAGGTGCCCTCGGGCGTCCAGCAGCCAAAGGTATAATCCGAATAATAAGACGAACGTTTCCCGCTACCACGCTGCGCATACATCATGACGCAATCGGCAACGAGCGGTTCGCGTTTCCATTTGTACCAAAGGCCGACCTTGCGGCCCGCCAGATAGGGCGCATCACGCCGCTTCAACATGACGCCCTCAATCGCCGCCGCACGCGCCGCTGCGCGTATTTCTGCCAGATGGTCAAAATCCCGCGCTTCGATGATCGTGGACAGGTCGAAGCGAGCCGTATCGAGCCTGGCGGCGAACAACTCCAGCCTTTGCCGCCGTGCGGTCCATGGCTGGCTGCGCATATCCTCTGCCCCGTCGAATAAAATGTCATACAGGCGCACAAATACGGGATATTCCGCCTGCATCGCGGCGGTTACATTCTTACGGCCCAAGCGTTGTTGCAGCGCATTGAAGCTCGCCGCCTCCCCGCCTTGCACATCGCCGCGTACCAATAATTCGCCATCGACCACGCCAATGCCGTTGAAGGCGGCGGCGATTTCCGGAAAGGCTGCCGTTACCTCATCACCACCCCGGCTGAACAACCGCGTTTCCCCGCCGGTTGAGGCAATCTGAATGCGGATGCCGTCCCATTTCCATTCGGCGGCGAAATCTTCCAGATCGACACTTCCATCTTCCAAAGGGTGGGCCAGCATGAAGGGCCGGAAAAACGCGCTATCGGCAGGGTCGGGACGTTCGGACTTGCCCTCGCCCCAGGCAAATAATGCGGCATAAGGCGGGCGAAGTGCGTGCCAGACCTCCTCGACATCGTCTACCGAAACGCCAAAAGCCTGCCCAAAGGCGGTTTTGGCCAGCCGTGCCGATATGCCCACGCGCATGCCGCCTGTTGCCAGCTTCAGCAGCGCATAACGGCCATTGGCATCCAGCCTGTCCATCAGTTCCGCCAGAACATTTGGCGCGCGCGCACGGCTTGTGTTGTTGAGCAGGTCAATGACCTCCGACACTGTTGGTACCACGGCATCCGCGCTGACCTCTGGCCACATCAGCGCGACAGTCTCCGCCGTGTCGCCGACATAATCGCGGCTCATGCGGAACAGCATCGGGTCAAAGCGTTCCTCGGCCATCGCGCGGATCGCCGACGATTTAACTGTGGCAATGCTGAGTGTGCCCGCGAGCGCAGCTAACGCCCAGCCGCGATCCGGGTCAGGCGTATCGCGCAGATAATCGGCAATCAACCTGACCTTATGGTCGCGCGAGCGTGTGTAAATCAGCCCGTCGATAAGCGCGGCGAAAGCCTGCATCAGCTCTCATCCTCCTCTTCACGGCCAACCAGATCAAGCGCACGCGCTTTCAATTGGTGCAGCTCACACCAGCGACCAAGCGCATCGGTTCGGCCATGGGTGATCCATGTTTCGCTGGGCCGAAGTTCCAACAATGTGTCGGTCAACTCGTTCCAATCGGCATGGTCTGAAATGACCAAAGGCAGTTCAACATTACGCTGCCGCGCACGTTGCCGCACCCGCATCCATCCCGATGCCATGGCGGTTATCGGGTCAGGTAGACGTTGCGTCCAACGGTCATTCATCGCCGATGGCGGCGCAATGACAATCGCGCCTTTCATCTCGGCCTTGGCAAGTCCCGTCGCCAATATGAGCTCACCCAAAGTGACATTATGCGCCGCATAGAGATCGCACATTTTCTGCATCGCGCCGTGGATATAAATGGGCGCATCATAGCCCGCACGCCGCAGTTCTGCGATGACGCGCTGCGCCTTGCCCAACGCATAGGCCCCTATCAATATGCACCCATCGACATTGGCTTCGCGTGCGGCGAGCAATTTGGCAATCTCATCCTCAATCGGCGGATGGGTAAAGACGGGCAAGCCAAAGGTCGCCTCGGTAATAAGCACATCGCAAGGCACGGATTCAAATGACGCGCAGGTTGGGTCGAAACGCCGTTTATAATCGCCGGTCACGACCACCCGCTCGCCCGCATGTTCCAGCAGGATTTGTGCGGAGCCCAAAACATGTCCGGCAGGGTGAAAGCTGATCTTCACACCATTTGCTTCAAACCCGTCGCCATAGGGCATGGGCGTGCCTGTGTCGGTGCCATAACGCAGCGCCATGATCGCCAGCGTCTCTGGCGTCGCCCAAACGGCTTTATGACCACTGCGCGCATGGTCGGCATGACCGTGCGTCACCAACGCGCGTTCGACGGGACGGGACGGGTCAATCCACATGTCCGCTGGCTTGACATAAATGCCATGCGCATGTGGTTCTATCCAATGTTGGGCGGCAGTTCTGGAGATTATAACGGTCCTTTTCTGAGGCCCGATATGGGGTGCAGCGCCGACGATGTAAACCAATCGCAGGGCTGCTGATTTATAATGTTGATGCGCAGGCGGCGTGCATAATTTTCTATTGTACCGTCCAGACACGCTATATGCGGGCGAAACATTTTTTCAGCATTTTGACCTGTCATGGCTGCATTATATTGACGTGATGGTCTTTCTGCTGGTTAGTTCGATGCTGATGGCGCTGGCGGTCAACCGTCTGGTTTTCGGCAACCGCGCGATATTGATAATTTCAAGGGAGGAGCGCGCATTCCGCGCGGCAGAAGCATGAGCGAATATATACTGGTCATTGACGAAGGCACGACATCAACGCGCGCCGTTTTATTTGCAGCAGACGGGACCGCCGTCGACAGTTGCCAACGCCCGCTTACGCAGCATTATCCGCAACCTGGCCTTGTCGAACATGATGCCGAGGAAATTTGGAACTTAACGCTTGCCTGCGCGCAAGAAATGGTCGCCAAAGCTGGCGGTGCGGACCGGATCGCAAGCATTGGCATTACCAATCAGCGCGAGACCGTGGTGTTCTGGGACAAGCGCACCGGCAAGCCGCTTGCCCCAGCTATTGTATGGCAGGACCGCCGGACGGCGGACATGTGTGCCGCGATGAAGGCGCAAGGCGAAGAGCCAGTGGTTCAAGCGAAAACCGGATTGTTGCTTGACCCATATTTCTCAGGCTCAAAAATCGGTTGGGCGCTCGAAAATTGGCCGCAGTTGAAGGACGCAGGCGCACATCTGGCGGTAGGCACGATCGAAAGCTACCTTGTCTATCGGTTGACCGGCGGAAGCCATATCAGCGACGCCAGCAACGCCGCGCGCACCGCGCTCATGGCGATTGGTAGCGGCGGATGGGATGACGGGTTGATGGACCTGTTTGGCGTTCCAAGAGACATCTTACCGGAGATCACCGATTGCGTAGGCGATCTTGGCACGACCTTGCCGGAGCATTTCGGCGGCGCAATCCGCATATCGGGTATGGCGGGGGATCAGCAAGCCGCCACCATTGGGCAAGGTTGCTTTGCCGTGGGGCAAACCAAGGCAACCTTTGGCACGGGCGCGTTTGTCCTGACGCAAACCGGCACGACATTGCGCCAATCGCGTCACCGCTTGCTGTCGACGATTTTGTACCAGTTAAATGGCGAACGTCATTATGCGCTGGAAGGTTCGGTGTTTGTCGCGGGCAGCCTTGTTCAATGGCTACGCGATGATCTGGGCCTGATATCGCATGCCGCCGAAACGGAACCATTGGCGCGCAGCGTGCCAGACAATAACGGCGTTTATCTGGTGCCTGCGCTTTCGGGCCTTGGCGCACCGCATTGGCGGTCGGATGCCCGCGCCACGATCAGCGGTCTAAGCTTTGCCGCGACAAAGGCGCATGTTGCCCGCGCCGCGCTGGAGGCGATGGCGCACCAAACCTATGACCTCAAAACCGCCTTTGCCGCCGATGGTGCAGATTGGGCCGAATTGCGCATTGATGGCGGCATGGTCGCCAATGACTGGATGGCGCAAGACCTCGCCGATATGCTGACGATTGACGTGGAAAGACCCGCTTTTGTCGAAACAACGGCGCTGGGCGCCGCGATGCTGGCGGCGGTCGGGTGCGGACTATTCCGCACCTTGGAGGATGCGGCCAGCATGCGGGGTGGGGTCACGCGTTTTGCGCCGATGCTTGACGCCGCCGCCCGTGAGGCCCGCTTGGCTGGCTGGGCGAATGCGCTTGCCCGCGTTCTACAATGATACGCTGAAAAAGGGGCTTATGGTAAAGGCGGACGTCTGACTTGTCTTAGCGACCATTAATACCTAACGCCTTTGGCCTATGACTGACGTCCTTGCCTTATCCTACGCCCAACGACTGATCGCTTGCGAAAGCGTCACACCCGCCAGTGGCACGGTGTTTGACGCGCTTGAAGATATGCTGGCCCCATTGGGCTTTACCGTCGAACGTTTTATGTCGGGCGAAGAGGACGACAACCCTGCCCATGGCGCGCCTGTCGAAAATCTGTTTGCCATTCGTGCGGCAAGCGGCAGGCACTTCGCCTTTGCCGGTCATGTCGACGTGGTTCCACCCGGAAATGGCTGGGCGAGCGATCCGTTTGTACCAGAGATCAAAGGCGATTTGTTACACGGACGCGGGGCCGTAGATATGAAGGGCAGCATCGCCGCCTTTGTCGCCGCATTGCATGATATTCCCGAGGATGCTGGCACGATCAGCCTGATTATCACGGGCGACGAGGAAGGGCCCGCCATCCACGGCACACGCGCACTCATCACCCATATGCAAAAACGGGGTAGCATCCCGGATTATTGCCTTGTCGGTGAACCCACGAGCGTCAACCGCTTGGGCGACATGATGAAAATCGGCCGTCGCGGTTCGGTTAACATGTGGATCTCGGTCGAGGGAACCCAAGGCCATGTCGCGTATCCGCATCTGGCGGACAACCCAATTCCAAAGCTCATCGCAATTCTGGCGGAGATCGAAGCGATCACGCTCGACAAAGGCACCGACTGGTTTCAGGCGAGTAATATCGAGATTACCGACCTGCATGTAGGCAACACGGCAACCAATGTCATTCCTGCCAAAGCCGAAGCGCGATTATCGATCCGGTTCAATGATTTGCAAAATGGTGATGCACTTGTTGCAAGGATCCGTACGCTGGTAGAGAGCCATGGGGGCACCCTGAACGCCATGATATCCGGAGAGGCCTTCCTGACCCCTCCTGGCGCGTTCTCAGCGGCTATATCAGAGGCGGTAGAGCAAGTCGTCGGCATTGCACCCGAAGCATCGACAACGGGCGGCACATCTGATGCACGATTCTTGACGAAAATATGCCCTGTGGTCGAATTTGGCCTTTGCAATGCAACTATGCATAAATTGGATGAGGCAGTCGCAATAGCGGACCTGTCGGCGCTGACCGAAATTTACCGGCGGGTTGCCCTTAAAATGCTGGCCGCTTAGCCCTTTAGCATGATGTAAAGCGCGCCTGCACCGCCATGGCGTGGATGGGCGTTACGCACGGCCGAAATATGCCGCTTATGCCGCGATGCTGCCAGCCAATCGCGGACAACGGCGGCAATAGCCCCCCGGCCCTCACCACTGGCCCGATCATGCGCGCGGGGTTTGCCAGTCACGAGCAATAACACTTTCATCCGCTGCGCAATCGCCTGCTCCAACGCGCCGTCGAGGCGGTTATATGCCAGTGATAAGGACGCGTCGTGTAAATCGATGCTAACATCCGGAATGATGCTGCCCCGCATGATCCTTTTATCCCAATGTCCGTCCAGATTGTGCGGCAACGGCGCAACCTTGCTTTGCACGGACGTGTGTTTTGGTTTTACATCGGCAGATATAGGTTTCGGCTTGGCGCTGAGAAACTTAGCCAGCACCGCCTTATCCGCTGCCGGGCTCGCAACGGGCACCGGCTTTGGCTTGCCGCCATGCATTGGTTTTACGGTCGCAATGACCCTGCCCCAAAGCGACTTTTCCGTACTGTCGAGAGGCCGCGCCATGGCCGTTTTACAGACCTAACCGCGCAACCGCAGATTTGGGCAGGAAAACAAGCGCTGCACCGCGCGCCGCCATGCCGCCAGCAATCTCACGTGCGCGGTCGCCCGCGCCCCAAAAGGTATCGATGCGGTTTGGCCCCTTGATGGCGCCGCCTGTATCCTGCGCAATCCAAATGCCATTGGGTTCCGCACGGTCCATCGACAGCCATACAGGCGCGCCCAGCGGGATGAATTTCACGTCCACCGCAATGCTTGCTTCACCCACAACAGGATAGCCCATCGCGCCCAAGGGACCCGCGCCAGTCAATTCGCGGAAGAAAATATAGCTTTTATTTTCCTGCATGATCTTGCGGCCCTCTTCGGGGTTGGCCCGCAAAAAGGCGACGATGCCTTGCATGGAGGCGTCGGTAATCAGCCCGCGATCCCGCATCAACCGGCCGATGCCGGTATAGCCACGCCCATTTTGGCTGTCATAGCCAATGCGCATCACATTGCCGTCTGGCAGCTTCAGCCGACCTGACCCTTGGATTTGCAGGAAGAAAAATTCCACAGCATCGGCGGCATAAGCGATTTCAAGGCCGCGCCCTGATAATGACCCATTTTCAATCGCGGCCCGATCATCATATTGTACAAATTTCGTGCCGTTGACCTTGCCGCGGATGGTTCGCCCCTTCAATTCATCGGAAAACTGCCCAAGATCGACATCAATCAGATCCGGCGGTCGCTTATAGACAGGTACATCGCATCCCGCTTGCGGCGCACGGCAACCAGCGATTTCGGGTTCAAAATAGCCCGTGGCAAAAGCCTTGCCAGTGCCGACCTGCACCGCATCCATATGCGTGGCGAAAAACGTTAGGGCATCACCGCTCCATGTTTTGACAGCGTCGCAGGCTGCTATCCAATCGCTGCCTTGAGTGAGGCCGCTATTGTCGGTGCGCCGCACCAGGCCGGGACAACTTGTCCGAAAACTTTCCATCGCAAGTGCTGTCTTGCCCGCATCAACTTGCAAAGTAGCTATTTGCGGACCGCGTAAAACGCCTAGACCTGCCGCTGTTGTAACATCGCGCGTCGGTACAGGCGCCGCCGCATTGTCCGCGACGGAGGATGCAGCGACCATTGCCCCCGACAAAGTTGTGGGGTTAGCAGGAGGAGCCACCCCGCTTGCACAAGCGGACAAGGTAAGGGCGGATATACCGAGAGCGAAAAGGGCGCGTTTCATCGCCCAGGTGAATCAGACCGAGTCGGTTTCGTCAAGCTTCCAGTTACGACTGTCTGATTTCACGTCGCGCATGAAGGTCCAGATATCGTGCGTTTCAACCGCATCGGTCATCGATCCGCCAATGATATTTCCATCGGCATCCTTGACCATCGCGGCGATGTCGGCATCAAAACGGACCGAGATACGCGCCATGGGATGATCGTAGTTTGCATCGACAATACGAATTTCATCAATGCGGACCAAACGGTTCTCGAGGGTCTCACCACGCTCTGCCCGACCATCAATGGCCTCGGCGAAGCTTGCATAGACGTCATCATCGCACAGGAAACGAAGCGCTTCCTTGTCGCCTTTCCAATAAGCCTCAAGCACCATTTTATAAGCGGTTTTTGAGCCTTCTACAAATGAAGCCGGGTCAAAATTGCGGTCGGCGTTAGAAATCGCCTTAATCCCGCTTTGCGCGGCGGTTTCGACGTTTGATAGGTCAGCTCCAGGCGCCGCAGAGGCCGCGTCGCCGCTGGCAGACGGCTGCCGCAACAATGGCGATGCGTTCGCTTCAACAGGTCGGCGCGCAACGGGCTCTTGTTCATGTCCGGTACGTTTGCCCAGCACTGCGTAAAGGCGAAGGCCCAAGAAAGCGGCAACAAGCGCAAGCAATACAATAGTAAACGTCACAACGCCTCCATCCGGCAAAAGCTCAATGTGGTTTCTAAGCGAAATCTGATCGCGAAGGTCCCTCATAAAAGCATATAGGAATGAATGATACGGGTTTCAAAGGGCTTTGCCCAAAGAAAATTGCGCTTTACCGCAAACGCAAGTATCATTGCCCTATGACGCCACGCCTGCTAGGCGCGACGGCCATCAACGGTCGTTTATTGCGGCTGCGACAACCAACAAGAAAGCACGACATATCATGGCCGACGAAACAGGCACCATCGTTTCCGACAAAGTAAAAGCTAATGGCGAAGACACTGCGCCCGCCGTCGGCATGTTGAACCAGTATATCAAGGATTTGTCGGTTGAAAATCCCAACGCCCCGCACAGCTTCAACTGGGATGGCGCGCCGCAAATTGATGTGCAGGTCAACATTCAAGCCAACGCCATTACCGACGAAGTGCATGAAGTCGCTTTACGGCTTGCTGTCAAAGCAGAGACAGACAATGGCGTCCAATTCTCCGTTGAGCTGGATTATGGAACCTTGTTTGGCCTGCGTAATGTCAGCGAAGAGCAAGCCCATCCGTTCTTATTCGGTGAAGCACCGCGCTTGATGTTCCCGTTCGCGCGCCGAGTCGTTGCCGACGCTGTGCGTGATGCCGGCTATCCGCCACTGGTGCTTGAACCTATTGATTTCAATGCGCTTTACATCCAACAGCTTGCGCAAGCACAGCAAATGGCAGAGACGCAGCCTGCCGGCGAAGCCTGAAGCCGACGGCACCAGGTGAACAGATGAGCCTGGTTCGTAACAGCATCACCATCGGCGGGCTGACTTTGGTCAGCCGCGTCTTGGGCCTTGTGCGTGATATGTTGATGGCGCGCTTTGTCGGCGCTGGCCTTGCGTCCGACGCTTTTCTGATCGCGTGGCGTTTACCCAATCTGTTCCGGGCACTTTTTGCCGAAGGCGCATTTGCTGCGGTATTCGTACCGTTATTTAACAAGAAGATGACCGAAGCCGAACGCGAAAAGGCGAACCAAGGCCTGATCGCGGCGCGCAATTTTGCCAGCCAAGTGCTGTCAGTGCTGTTCCCGTTTCTGGTGCTCTTCACGGCCCTCATGATGCTGGCCTCCGGCCCTATTGTCTGGGCCATGACGGGCGGCTTTCCGGATGGCGGTGCGGAGAAATTCTCACTTGCGCGGCATTTAACCATCATCACCTTTCCCTATCTGGCCTTGATATCATTGGTATCATTACTCGGCGGGATATTGAACTCGCTCAACCGATTCTGGGTCAATGCCGCTGCACCGATATTGCTGAACATCTGCATGATTATCGCGCTGATATTCTTCCGCGGCGATACCGAGGTGGAAACGGCGGTCACGCAAGCGGTCGCGGTAACGGTATCGGGCGTGCTGCAATTGCTGTGGCTCATCTGGGCCTGTCACCGCGCCGGTGTTAACCTGAAACTTAGTTTGCCGCGCCTCACGCCGGACGTAAAATTGATGCTGGCTTTGATTGCCCCCGCCGCGATTGGCCAAGGCGCAATCCAGTTCAATCTCTTGATCTCCACCTCGCTTGCGGCACGGTTCCTGCCCGAAGGCTCGGTGTCCTGGCTCTATTATGCCGACCGTCTGAACCAGTTACCATTAGGCTTGATTGGCATAGCAATTGGTACCGCTATTTTGCCCGCCCTATCACGGCAGATTGCCGGAGCAGATAGCAAAGCCGCATCCGACACACAAAACCGCGCCGTCGAACTGGCCTTATTCTTCGCGATGCCCGCAACGGTCGCGTTGATTGTGTCGGCGATCCCGATTGTCCATGGCATATTCGAACATGGCGCCTTCACCGCGGCTGACACGCGCGGAACTGCAGCGGTGCTAATGGCATTTTCGGCGGGCGTTCCCGCTTATGTGCTCATCAAAGTACTTACCCCTGGATTTTACGCCCGTAGCGACACCAAAACCCCGTTGCGGCTGGCCTTATGGTCCATGCTGGTCAACCTTGTCGGCAACCTCATCCTGATCTGGCCCTTGGCGCATATTGGCGTCGGCGTGGCGACGGCCATTGCCGCTTGGGTCAATGTCGCGTTGCTGTGGTTCACTTTACGCAAACGGGGCCATATCGCTGTTGATGCGCGCTTAAAGCAAAAAGCATGGCGCATAATTTTGGCGGCTGCCATTATGGGTGTCGCGCTCTATTTCGGAAATGAACTGATCGAAGGCCAACTGGGCACTGGCCTATGGCGGCGGATTGCTGTTTTGTCCCTGTTGGTAAGCGCTGGCGGTGCGGTCTATGCGCTGGCTATAATGTTGTTCGGGGCGTACCGGATCAGCGAACTTAAATCCCTTTTCCGTAGGCGTGCAAACGCGCCCGCGGATTCTGCAAGCGAGTAATATCTATGCGCGTCGTTTCCGGTATTCAGCCAACGGGCAACCTTCATCTCGGTAATTATCTGGGCGCGATCCGCAACTGGGTAAAGATGCAGGATGAAATGGAATGCCTGTATTTTCTTGCGGATTTGCATGCCATTTCGATGCCGCATGTGCCCGAGGAGCTGACCGCAAACACCCGCGAAATGGCCGCCGCATTGCTTGCCTGCGGGCTCGATACCAATAAGGCGATCCTGTTTAATCAAGCGCAGGTTCCGGCCCATGCGGAGCTGCAATGGCTGCTGACGGGCACGGCTCGCATGGGGTGGCTCAACCGGATGACCCAGTTCAAGGATAAGTCGGGCAAGAATCGCGAAGGCGCGAGCATTGCATTATTTACTTACCCTGTTTTGCAAGCCGCCGACGTGCTGCTGTACCAGGCGACGCATGTCCCTGTGGGCGAAGACCAAAAGCAACATTTGGAACTTGCCCGCGACATCGCGCAAAAATTCAACACCGACTTTGGTAAGGGCGCGGAGATTTTCACCTTGCCAGACCCTATCATTCCCAAGGCCACCGCGCGTATCATGAGCTTGCGCGACGGTAGCGCCAAAATGTCCAAATCAGACCCAAGTGATATGAGCCGCATCAATTTGATCGATGATGCTGACACAATCCTGAGCAAAATTAAGAAGGCGAAAACGGACCCAGAGCCGCTGCCATCGGAGGCAGAGGGTCTGGAAGGCCGGCCCGAAGCCAAAAATCTGGTAGGCATCTACGCTGCCTTTGCGAACGAGACTGTAGATGACACGCTCGCACGCTTTGGCGGTCAGGGCTTTGGGTCATTCAAGCCTGCGCTGGCAGAGATTGTGGTCGAACATCTGCGTCCCATTTCAGCACGCTTTAGTGCGCTGAAGGACGACCATGAACAGATTGATGCGGCATTGGCCAAGGGCGCAGCGAAAGCCCGCGAATTGAGCGCACCGACGTTAAAGGCAGCTTATGCTGCACTTGGCTTACTGCGTTGATTAAAGTTATTCGTTGTTCAACCGCAGTTCAGCGAAACCATCCTAATTTTTGCGGGTTAATTACAAGTCGGCGCCTGGCCGCTTTTGAAGGGAATGCATGGATGAAAAAGGTCGCAACTTTTCTCGCTCCGTTGGCGCTGCTAGCTTTGGGAGCATGCGCAACGCCTTTTAACGCCGATGTTTCGCGCTTTCAGGAACTGCCCGCGCCGCAGGGTCAGACCTTTGCGATCCGCGCGGCCAATCCCGCCAACGCAGGTGGCATCGAATTCGGCCAATATGCCGGATTGGTCGCCAATGAACTTCAGGAAATTGGGTATGTGCCGGCATCCGGCGAAACTGCCGATATGACTGTATCGCTCGATTATGCCGTGGACACAGGTAAGGAACGCAACATCGTGCGCCAGGACCCGTTTTACGACCCTTATTGGGGCTTTGGCGGATTCTACCGCCCCTATGTTGTGCGTACACGTCGCGGGGCGCGCTATGTCATGGGTTTTTATGACCCGTTCCTCTACAGCGGTTTCAACCGACCATATGATGTTGACAGCTTCACGGTATATACTGCCAATCTGGATCTAAAAATTGACCGCAGTAGCGACGGGAAACGTCTGTTCGAGGGCAAGGCAGAAGCCAAGTCGCGTTCGAACAAACTTCCCTATCTGGTGCCAAATCTGGTTGAAGCCATGTTCACGGGTTTCCCCGGAAATGGCGGTGAGACCGTCAGGATTTCCGTTGCGCCGGAGGAAAAGCGCTAAACCCACTTCAGGCTGTGGCGTTTATACGCCGCAGCCCAGTTCGGTTTTCCCATAAGCGGCACCTTCACCCCGCGTGGCGGCAATGCCCGCATAAAGATCCGTCCCCGTGAACAATCCATCACGTCCGATGGCAAAGCCTTGCGCGCGAAATACTTCAATCACCTTCGCTGGCGCGTCATCGAAATATAAAGATTGCGATTCATAATGCTGCGCGATGCCAGTCAACGACAATCCTTCGAATGATCGGCGTAGGCGGATATATTTGCTTTTGCCTTCCACCGCCGCATAGGCCCGTTGACGGGCCACTTCACTGGCAAATTCCTTTGCCTCCAATGCCTGCCACTGCGCCCGTAACTGCCCACCAATCTTGGCAAATTCGGCACCTATTTCGCCGGAAAAAGCACAGGTCTGAGGATTGAAACCAATGGAAATCGGTTTACCTCCAATGCGCGCCAAGATTGACGGTGCGTCTGCAAGATAGCCATAGCGGCCATCCGCAAGCTTCACCTCAATGAAATTATCTGCCGTGGTTCCCAATAGTGTGACCTGTGCGCCCTCACGCAGGCGATCAAGCAAATTGCTATCTGGCAAGGTTGTGGCCCAGACATCGATAAATCCATCTGCAACCCACGGTTGATCATTGAGCGACTTTACCAGCACCGGCGGCTGAATTTGCGACAAATTGACCAAGGCGACGAAGCCATTGCCATCACTTAGCTCAAGCCACCCGCCATCGACACCTGAACCTGGCTGAATTGTACCCGTCACTTGCGAGCCACGGGGCAATTTGCCCAATATGATACTGCCGCTTATCGTCGGCTTATTGCGCAAGTTCGCGTCGGTCATTGCGAAAAAAATCTGCGCTTCGGGGTTGGAAGCCTCTCCCGCTTCGGTGGCGGACATATCTGAGTCACGCTTCAAATCGTCCGCAATGAAGAGCCAGAAATATAATGCGGCCACCGCCAACAAGATCGCAACCGCAGAAAATGGAAAAGACCATCGGCGACTCGCAGCCGCCTTGACGGATTTTTGAGCCATTTTTGGTTTCAACGTATGTCCACAGCTGGCGCAAAAAGCGGCTTCATTGGCCGAAGTCGCTCCGCACGAAGCGCACGTCTTACTCATCATAATCCCTCCGACTCACATCATGGGGATAATCATTGGAGAGGCTATTGAAAAGGGGTGGAAATTTAGGGTCCTGACCCTAAGCTTCGAGTTGGCGGAGCAACGCGCGGACATCATTATCCATGTCGCTGTCCTGCTGCCGCAGGCCTTCAACCAAGCGTACGGCGTGGATTACGGTGCTGTGGTCACGTCCACCGAACTTGCGTCCGATTTCCGGGTAGCTGCGTGGTGTCATCACCTTGGCAAGGTACATGGCAACTTGGCGTGGGCGCACAACCGCACGCGCACGGCGCTTTGAGGACATTTCGCTGCGGTCGATGCGATAATATTCGCACACTGCGCGCTGAATTTCATCGATGGTGATGCGGCGACGGCACGCACTCAGTATATCCTTGAGCTGCTCTTCAGCCAATGTCCGCGTCACAGGCTTGCCTGTTAATTGGGCATAAGCGAGTAGCTTGTTCAAGCCACCTTCCAGTTCGCGGACATTGCGACTGATCGTGCGGGCCAAAAACTCGACCACATCTTCACCAACTTGCGCCTCTGGCATATTGGCGAGGCGCTGTTCCAGGATCAAACGGCGCAATTCCAAATCGGCGGGCTGAATGTCGGCAACAAGGCCCATCGACAGACGCGACAAGATACGCTGGTCAACGCCGTCCAGCGCTTGCGGTGCACGGTCAGCGGAAACCACTAAGCGTTTGCCTGCGCCAATGATGGCATCGATGGTGTGCAGAAACTCTTCCTGCGTCGAAACCTTGCCAATGATGAATTGGATATCGTCGATCAGCAGCACATCAACAGCGCGCAAACGTGCCTTAAACTCCATAACTTCCTTGCGCCGCATCGCGGTCACAAATTCCATCATGAATTTTTCGGCGGACATATACAAAATCTGCGCGTCTGGATTTACCTCGGCATAAGCATGGCCGATGGCATGCATCAGGTGGGTTTTGCCTTGGCCCGTCGCGGCTTGCAGATAGAGTGGGTTGAACAACGGCTTGTCTTTCGACGCCACGCGCTCTGCGGCGCTGAGCGCCAGCACGTTTGTTTGGCCCTTAACGAAATTCGCAAAGGTCATGCGCGGGTCAAGCGCCGACCGCGTGGCTTGTGCCTCATTGGTTTCTTGGGCGACGGCGCGTTCTGCATTGGTGGACGCGCGAAGCAATTCCACACGTGGGGCACCGGGGCGTGTGCGGATTTTCAACTGCTTGACGCTGCTATTGGTGCTTGACCATGCCAAGCGCAGCCGGTCGGCATAATGATCGGAAACCCAGCTTGCCGAAAAGTCCGAGGGCAACAAAAGCTCAAGCGTGCCAGTCAGGTCACAATAGTCACCAAGGCTGATGGAACGAATCCATTGGCCATACACCTGCGCACCCAAATCGCGACGCAAGCCGGAAGATATGTTATGCCAATCGGCGTCAAAACGGGCATGCGATGTAGACGCATCATGTCCACTGGCAGATAGACCGTTTTTGCTGTGCGATACTGAATTGACTTCGGCCAACGTGCCTGCCCCCATTTTCCACCCCAACCAGTACTACAAAACCGCGCGCTATCTACCGAACACGGGACGAACAGGGACTGGCCAAGCATTTGTTGCCAAATGCAGCCACGCTACGTGTTCATTCTCCATGTGAGGCATTGCCCGACTGTCGTCATGCGTTGCTGGAATGTGTTTCTTAGACAGCAAAAAACGAGTCTATCAAGAGCCGCTTGGTAAAAAAAATGAAATAAATGGCATTGACTCGGCAGGACCCAAGCAAATGCGTTATCTATTTAATAAGCATATGATATTATGTGTTTTTTATCAAGCATTGGATTGTAGACGCCCCGAATCGCGGGAAATCCTTACAGTTCACATTTGTGACAATTGGCAAAGAAAAACCCGCCGTGTTCGCGGCGGGTTTTGAATGTCTAAAACCGGAAGGTCCGGCATTATCAGTATCGCTTAAGCGAGACCGCCAACCGCCTTTGTGAGGCGACCAAATTTGCGCGAAGCTGTGTTCTTATGAAGGACGCCCTTGGATACGCCGCGCGCCAGTTCAGGCTGCGCTGCGGCCAATGCAGCAGCTGCCGCAGACTTGTCACCAAGCTCAATCGCTGATTCGACCTTCTTGATGAAAGTACGGATGCGGCTGACGCGTGCGCCATTCACTTCAGTGCGACGCGCGTTGCGACGGATACGCTTTTTTGCTTGCGGCGTATTGGCCATTTTTGTCCTCGAATTTCAATATCTGAAAAGGCGCGCCCATGCGGTACGCCTGTTGAAGGAGCGGCCCTTAACCCTGCCCAACAGATTCGTCAACCGCATAATGCCGCCTCATCGCTGGCATTTCGGACAGTGGAAGGTTGATCGTCCCGAATCAACACGCCGCAATATATTGCTGCCGCAGATGCAAGCTTCGCCCTCACGGCCATAGACGCGCCAGTCCTTTGCAAAATAGCCAAGCTCCCCATCGGGTGCGGCAAAATCGCGCAAGGTAGATCCGCCCGCGGCTATCGCGGCAGTGAGTACCTCTTTGATTGCGATGACCAATCGGGTCAGCCGTGCTTTGCTGATGCTTGCGGCGACAGCCACGGGATCAATGCCCGCCATGTGCAGCGCTTCGCACACATAGATATTCCCCAGACCTGCCACAATATTTTGGTTAAGCAGCATGGCCTTTATCGGGGCTTTACGACCCTGCAGAGCCTTTTGCAGAACAGACGCATCGAACGCATCCGACAGCGGCTCAGGCCCCATTTGGGCAAAGAAGCGATAATCGCCGATCTGTTGCGAATCGATGATATCCAGCGACCCGAAACGACGGTGGTCGTTCAGTGCGACCACGCGTCCACTTGCGGTTTCCAGAATGAAATGGTCGTGCTTTTCAATTTCTGCTGGGTCTACGCGCCAGCGACCCGACATCCCTAAATGAAATATCATCACGTCCTGCCGGTCGGTGTAGATCAATCCATATTTCGCGCGCCGTCCAAGCGTTTCGATACGCGCGCCCGTCAGCCGTTGGCGCAAATCGGGCGGAATTGGCCAGCGCAGATCTGCACGGCGCGGTTCAGCGCGCACAATAAGTTCGCCTTCCAAGACCGACCGCAGGCCGGAGACAGTGGTTTCGACTTCGGGTAATTCGGGCATAGAATTTTGCACTTAAGGGTCAGGACCACTTAAATCCACCTTCACGGCGTTAAAATGGCCTCAAACCGCGAAGGTGAATTTAAGTGGTCCTGACCCTAACAGTCTTTGCGGCTGGCGCAACAATCGGCTAGAGGCAGCATGATGAACGACACCGTATCCTTTGGCTATGAGGAAGTTAGCCCCGAAGAAAAGACGCAGCGCGTTGGCGCCGTCTTTTCCAATGTTGCACGCAAATATGACATCATGAACGATGCGATGTCGGGCGGCATGCATCGTTTGTGGAAAGATAGCTTCGTGCGCCGCGTTAAGCCGCGCGCGGGTGAGGATATTCTCGACATGGCCGGCGGCACGGGCGACATCGCCTTCCGCATGGAAAAATCAGGCGCGCAGGTCACCGTATCCGACATTAACGAAGATATGTTGGATGTCGGCATGGAACGCGCCATGGAGCGCGGCATCGACAGCCTCATCTGGTCTCCACAAAATGCCGAGACTTTGACATTCCCCGATGCGCATTTTGATGCCTACACAATTGCTTTTGGCATCCGCAATGTCACCGACATTCCCAAGGCCTTGCGTGAGGCACATCGCGTTCTGCGTTATGGCGGCCGTTTTTTCTGCCTGGAATTTTCAACCGTCGAATGGCCTGGCCTTGCACAATTATATGATGTTTACTCGGACAAATTGGTGCCTAAGCTGGGTAAGGCTATCGCAGGCGATGAAGACAGCTATCGCTATCTGGTCGAATCCATCCGCCGGTTCCCCGATATGCAGAATTTCAAACGCATGATTGGTGAGGCTGGCTTTGTCCAAACAAAGGTCGAACCCATATTGGGCGGTCTGGTCGCGATCCACAGCGGCTGGAAGGTTTAAACCCGCACCTAATGACTCGTCCCGTCACCCACATCATTCGTTTGCTCAAATGGGGCCGCGTATTGGCGCGCCATGGGGCGCTGCGCGCCATTGAGGCGGATCGCAACACCCCTGCGCAAGTCAAGCGCCTTTGCCGCATCGCGCGTTTTGGGACGATCCAGCCAAAGGTACCGGATTATGCCGGCGCATTTCGCGCCATTGGTCCAGCCGCGATCAAACTCGGCCAAACGCTGGCCACCCGGCCCGACATCATTGGCGAAGAGGCTGTGCATAATCTGTTGATGCTGCAGGACCAGTTACCGCCAGCGTCCTTTGACCAAGTCTATGCGCAGATTGACAACAGCCTGAATAAGCCCGCGTCTGCTCTATTTGAATATATCGACCCTGTGCCGGTGGGCGCGGCCTCCATCGCGCAAGTACACCGTGCCCGCACGAACGAGGGCAAGGATGTCGCAATCAAGGTGCTGCGTCCCGGCATTCGTGAGCAATTCGCCCGCGACATCGAAACCTATGAGTGGGCCGCCGCGCATTTAGAGGCGCTTGGTGGCGAAGCGGCGCGGTTGCGGCCGCAACTGGTTATCGCAAATCTGAAACGCTGGACCTTGCGCGAACTCGATTTGCGGCGCGAGGCGGCAAGCGCATCCGAATTGAAAGATGCGATGGTCGCCGTCGAAGGCTATAATATTCCGACCATCGATTGGGACCGCACGTCTGGCCGTGTGCTGACGCTCGAATGGATCGACGGCGTCAAAATATCCGATATCGATGCGCTGAAGGCGGCGGGCCATGACCTCAATAAATTAGCCGAAAAGCTTGTCCTCACATTTTTGCGGCAAGCGATTTCGGAGGGCTTTTTCCATGCCGATATGCATCAGGGCAATTTATTCGTCCGCGCAGACGGCACGATTGTCGCCATTGATTTTGGCATCATGGGCAGGATCAACCGCCAAGCACGCTTCTGGCTGGCGGAAATTCTCTATGGCCTGACTACCGGTAATTATAAGCGCGTCGCCGAAATCCATTTCGAGGCGCAATATGTGCCAAGCTATCACAATGTAGACGAATTCGCGACCGCCCTGCGCGCCGTTGGCGAGCCAACACGCGGCAAGCCGGTGAGCGAATTGTCTGTCGGGCAAATGCTCGATAGCCTTTTCGCGATTACGCGCGATTTCGA
The DNA here is from genome assembly GCA_903868245.1 of uncultured Sphingomonadales bacterium. Lineage (GTDB taxonomy): Bacteria > Pseudomonadota > Alphaproteobacteria > Sphingomonadales > Sphingomonadaceae > Sphingorhabdus_B. The sequence continues at coordinate 50,419 of CAIPUN010000064.1, forward strand.
CATGCAGACGCAGCCGCATCTGTTGTTGCTGCAAAAAACGATGGTGATGGTTGAGGGCATTGCGACCTCATTAAACCCAAGCATCAACATGTGGGATGTCGCCGCGCCTTACGTGCGCGACTGGATACGCGGCGAATTGGGACCAGAAGCCATGCTGGCCGATGGCCTGCGCAAACAAGCCGATACGCTGAAGATGATCCCCGATATCATCCGCCGCTTGGATGAACAGCTTCCCCGCAAAGGCGGCGCGCCCGAACCGCCACCTTTGCCAATTGTGCCATTGATTTGGGAACGTAAGGGTCAAAGCAACACTGCGCGTTATGCATGGGTAGCGGCATTGGCCGGGGCCTTGGGTGCGGCTGGTATGTGGCTTTGGGGTTGAGGCAAGCTTTCCTCTCGACGTCGCGCCAGCTTGACCTTTGCATTTATGCGCATAAGATGTGCGCATGAATAAACCTTCCCAGTTTACCGCGCCCCGGCGTCCTACCAATGTAAGCTTGCCCAGCGATATGGTTGACGAGGCCAAGCGCCTTGGCATCAACGTGTCGCAAGCCTGCGAAACCGGACTGCAGGAACAGGTGCGCAAAGCATTGGGCGAGGAGTGGAAACGCGAAAACCGTCAGGCTATAGAGAGCTGGAACAAATGGGTGACCGAAAACGGTATGCCATATGATGAATATCGCCAGTTTTAATGGCGCGTTTTGACATTTACAAAGGCGCAAACACACGCGGTCTGTTGCTGGATATCCAGTCCGATTTGCTGGATGAATTTGGCAGTCGGGTGGTTGTGCCGTTATTGCCAGCTGAAGACATGCAATCCGTGTCGCGATTGCATCCCATCTTTGTTATTAATGATGAAACTTACATTATGTCGACCCATCTCATCTTCGCCATTCCGCTTGATAGGCTTGGCCCCAAAATAGGTTCTTTGGCGCAGGAAGATTTGGTCATCACCTCGGCAGTCGATAAATTATTCAGCGGATATTGAAGCGCATGGTCGAAAAACGCATCCTCCTCATCGTCACGGGCGGCATTGCCGCGTATAAGTCGCTTGAGCTTGTCCGCTTACTGAAGCGTCAAGGCCTATCTGTGCGCGCGGTCATGACGCAAAGTGCGACGGAGTTTGTAACGCCTTTGTCCATGTCCGTGATGACCGAAGACCAAGTTTATGGCGATATGTTCGACCTGAAGGAAGAACGTGAGATTGGCCATATACAGTTGAGCCGACAGGCCGACTTGGTCGTCATCTGCCCCGCCACTGCCAACATCTTGGCGAAAATGGCGGCGGGCATATCCGACGATCTTGCAACCACCATTTTGTTGGCGACCGATAAGCCTGTGCTTGCCGTTCCCGCGATGAATGTCCGCATGTGGAACCATCCGGCAACACAGCGTAATTTGGCGCAATTGCGCGCCGATGGCATCCACATTATGGCCCCTGATGAAGGCGCAATGGCGTGCGGCGAATTTGGCCCCGGACGATTGCCGGAACCACCAGCTATTGCCGAGCAAATTTGCATAATGTTAGGGCATCCCTTTGATGTAATGCTGGCATCGGGTCGTTCGCCTACGACGGTGCCAAGCGGCGTTCCGATTGCAACGCAGCAGAATCTTCCATTGTCCGGCCAACGCATCTTGGTAACCGCAGGCCCAACGCATGAGGCGATTGACCCTGTGCGCTATATTGCCAATCGTTCTTCGGGGCGTCAGGGCTTTGCCATCGCCGCCGCCGCCGCAGACCTCGGCGCGGAGGTCACGCTCATTGCCGGCCCCGTCCATTTGGCGACCCCGCGCGGCGTCGTACGAATTGACATCGAAACTGCGCTTGAAATGCAGACGGAAGTTGAAAAAGCCTTGCCCGTCGATGCCGCCATCCTAGTGGCTGCCGTCGCCGATTGGCGCGCTGCGCAGGCGCCTGAACAAAAAATCAAGAAAGACGGCGGTGGTATTCCCGCGCTGAACTTAACCGAAAATCCCGATATCCTCGCTAGCCTTGCCACGCATGCCAATCGTCCAAAGCTGCTTATCGGTTTTGCGGCGGAGACCGAGAAGATTGTCGAGCATGCGCAGGCAAAGCTCGCCAAAAAGGGGTGCGACTGGATTGTCGCCAATGACGTGTCGGGTGATGTAATGGGCGGCGCTAACAACGCGTTTCATATCGTCACCAAGGACGGCGTAGATAGCTGGCCCGAAAGTACCAAGGACGTGATTGCCCGTAAATTGATGGAGAAGGTTGCCGATGCACTCGCAAAAGGTTGATATCCGCGTCAAGCGCCTGGACCATGGCGCTGACCTACCAATGCCCGCATATGCGACAGCCGGCGCGGCAGGCATGGATATTTGCGCAGCCGAAAGCCTGACCCTGTGCGCCGGCAAACGCCACGCCGTTGCAACCGGTTTCGCCTTTGCCATTCCTGATGGCTATGAAGTTCAAGTGCGTCCGCGCTCCGGCCTGGCCCTAAAACATGGCATCACCTGCCTCAACACCCCCGGCACTATCGACAGCGATTATCGCGGCGAAGTGAAGGTCATCCTTGCCAATTTGGGCGAAGAAGATTTCGTCATAAACACAGGCGACCGGATCGCGCAAATTGTTGTCGCACCAGTCACGCAAGGGATAATGGTCGAAGTTGACGCCTTGGATGATACGGATCGGGGCACCGGAGGCTTTGGTTCCACCGGCGTATGACGCTGCGCGACCAACAACTTGACCGTTACGCCCGGCATATTGTGCTGCGCGATATTGGCGGCGCGGGTCAGTCCAAATTGCTGTCGAGCCATGTGCTGCTGATCGGGGCGGGTGGCATTGGTTGCCCCGCCCTGCAATATCTGGCGGCGGCGGGCGTTGGGACGATCAGCGTCGTTGATGATGACATTGTGTCCCTGTCCAACCTTCAACGGCAAATTCTGTACACCGAAGCCGACATTGGTACGGCAAAGGTCGATGCCGCTGGCGCCGCCGTCGCGCGCTTAAATCCTGATGTGACATTCCGCGGCCTTAAGCAGCGCATTGACCGCTCCACTGCGGCAGATATCCTCAAGGGCGTCGATGTCGTCATCGACGGCTGCGATAATTTCGCGACGCGTCTGATCGTCAACGATCTGTGCCTTGCCGCCAAAGTGCCGTTGGTCAGCGCCGCGATTGGCCAGTTTCATGGCCAAATTGGTACCTTCACTGGTTGGGCAGAAGACGCCCCCTGCTATCGTTGTTTCGTCGGCGACGCGCATGACCCCGATGATTGCGACGACTGCGCCACGCAAGGCGTGCTGGGCGCGATGTGCGGGCTCATGGGATCCTTTGCCGCGATGGAGGCCATTCGTGCGCTGACCGGCTTTGGAGAAGCCCAGATAGGCAAGCTGCATTTGTTCGACGGCATGGCTCCTGCGATGCGGACTATCCGCCTGCCAAAAGACCCCGCTTGCAAGAGCTGTGGTGGGTTAACTGCCTAATATCTCTTCCACCCACGCCGGCACCACTTCCGTTGCTGGGCCGTGCCGCGATTTTGTGAACCATGATGAGCCATGCGATGGTTCAAGGTTCAGTTCCAATGTTTGTATGCCTTTTTCTCGTGCTTCACGCACAAGGCCAGCGGCAGGATAGACCGCGCCGGATGTGCCAATGCTGACGAACAAATCCGCTTGGTCCAAGGCATCGTAAATATCGTCCATGCGATACGGCATTTCCCCGAACCAGACGATATCGGGACGCAACCGCCCCGCCACGCCACATGCCGGGCAGGCTGGCCGATCTATCAACGTTCCATGCCAGCGGTGGCGTGCATCACAGGCGTTGCACCAAGCGTTCAAATGTTCCCCATGCATATGCAATAGGCGCTGTGTCCCTGCCCGTTCGTGCAAATCATCCACATTTTGTGTCACCAGAAGCAGATTGCCCGACCATGCCGCATCCAGCTTTGCGAGCGCATAATGCGCGGCATTTGGCTGCACCTGTTGAATATGTTCGCGGCGCATATCGTAAAAGCGCAGCACTAAATCGGGATCGCGGGCAAAGGCTTCAGGCGTGGCCACATCTTCTACCTTATGCTGTTCCCACAAGCCGCCTGCGCTGCGGAAGGTATCAATGCCGCTTTCGGCGCTAACCCCGGCGCCCGTCAGGATCACGATGTTTTTGATGCCTTGCTTCACTTTGTTTCCTTCATCGTCACCCTGAACTTGTCTCCTGTCCTTAATATAGTAAGACCAAGACACAAGGTCAGGGCAAGTGATATGAAAATTGGAATTATTGGCAGCGATGGCCGCATGGGTCAGGCTTTGGTCGATGCAATTATCGCAGACGGCCAGGAGCATGCAGGTGGCGTCGATAAGGACGGCGACCTTGGCGCATTGATTGCTGCATCCGACGTTCTCGTCGATTTTTCGAGCCCGCACGGCCTTGAGGCCAGTCTCGACGCGTGCGTGGCTGCGGGCAAACCTATCGTCATTGGCACGACCGGGCTGGAAGAGCGCCACCATTTCCTGATTGATGATGCCGCGCAAGATATTGCCATTTTGCAGACGGGCAACACGTCCTTGGGCGTCAATATGCTTGCCGCCTTGGTAGAGCAAGCCGCGCGCCAGTTGGGCGAAGACTGGGACATTGAATTATTGGAAATGCACCACCGGCATAAGGTTGACGCCCCGTCGGGCACATCCCTGCTGCTGGGTGAAGCCGCTGCAAAGGGCCGTGCGGTCGACCTGAAGGATTATAGCGACCGGGGCCGCGACGGGATTACCGGCGCACGCAAGGCCGGCAATATCGGTTTTGCATCCTTACGCGGAGGCAGCGTGGCGGGCGATCATATGGTTGTTTTTGCCTCTGACAATGAACGCATCGAGCTTGTCCATCGTGCTGAAAACCGCAGTATATTCGCGCGCGGCGCGGTGAAAGCCGCCGTCTGGCTGACGCGGCAGACCCCCGGCCGATACAATATGCAAGAGGTCCTTGGCCTTTGAAGAAAGCCGACATCTTCGAATTTTATCGGCGCTTGGCGGAGGCCAATCCCGATCCAGAAACCGAATTGGCCTATGGCAATCCTTACCAATTACTCGTGGCCGTCACCTGCTCGGCACAATCGACCGATGTGGGGGTGAACAAGGCGACAAAGGCTTTGTTCGAGGATGTGAAGACGCCCGCACAAATGGTCGCGCTTGGGCTGGAGGGCTTGAAAGACCATATCAAGACCATTGGTCTGTACAATAACAAGGCGAAGAACGTCATCGCTTTGTCGGAAATCCTCGTGCGTGATCATGACGGCGAAGTGCCCGCCAACCGTGATGCATTGGAAGCTTTGCCCGGCGTCGGCCGCAAAACTGCCAATGTGGTGATGAACACCGCCTTTGGCGCAGAGACCTTCGCCGTCGACACGCATATTTTCCGCGTCGGCAATCGCACGGGCATTGCGCCCGGAAAAACCGTGGTCGCAGTCGAAAAAGCGCTGGAGAAAGGCACGCCAAAACCGTTTCGTATTGGCGCGCATCATTGGCTGATCTTGCATGGCCGCTATATCTGTAAGGCACGCACGC
>CAIPUN010000065.1 GCA_903868245.1 uncultured Sphingomonadales bacterium
ATTCAGCAAGCACAACGCATTATGCAGTCGCACGCGAGCAGCGATTGGAAGGCGGAATAACCGATGGCACTATGCGGCTATCGGTCGGGTTGGAACATGTCGATGATCTCATCGGCGATTTAAAACAGGCCTTGGAAGCAGTTTAATGGATCTGAATTTTACCGGAACCGATGTGTGCGCCATCAATGGCACACGAAGCGCACCCGAAGCAAAATATGACCTTGTCGTCATTGGCGCGGGACCAAGCGGTATTGCTGCTGCCATAGAAGGCGCAGCCAGCGGCGCGTCTGTGCTTCTGGTGGATGAAAATCCCGTATCTGGCGCGCTGATGGGCAATGATACGCCCCTCTATTTTGGGGGTCGCATGACGGCCGCGACACAGAATAGCGACCGGATGCTCGAAGCCATTTTCATGAGCATGCCTGATCTTGAAAAGGCAATGGAAGCAGGCGTTGAACTGCTACTCGGAACCACCGCTTGGGGTGTATATCGCAACGGACCGGGCGTACAGAGCTTGCCAGAACAAGTTGTTGGCCTTGCCGATGCAGAACGGTCTTGGTTGGTTGGCTTTGACCGAATTGTGCTCGCTACGGGCGCCCGCGACCTTGCCATTGCTTTTCCTGGCTGGAACCAACCCGGAGTGATGGGTGCCGCCGCTTTGCAAATGCTGCTGTCCCGCTATGGGGCCTTTTCTGGGCGGCGGATTGTGGTTTTGGGGTCGCATGACCTTGCGCTCGAAACCGCGCTTATGGCGCAGGAACATGGGCTGGATGTCGCCGGTCTGGTTGAGGTGCGCGATGGTCCGCAAGGCGACGCCGCACTCCTCGCAAAAATTACGGCGGCGGGCATTGCGACGCATTATGGGCAAAGCATCGCGGCAAGCAAAGGCGGGCTGGATGGGATTGAGTCCATCACCTTGACCGATGGCACACACATCGCCTGCGACACGGTGTGCGTCGCCATTGGCCTTATCCCCTCCATTGAATTGGTGGACGCCATGCATGGTCCACGGGCGCTAAACGCGGCGCGCGGCGGCTATATTCCTGCGGGTGAGCCAAATGTTGCGGCGGTGGGCCTGTGCGCTGGCCTGCCCGACACAGGTTTTGACCATGTTGCCTATCGGATGGATTGGGTGCGTGCGGCGCTGCGCGTCAATGCGCCCGATACGATCATCTGCCAATGTGAAGAAGTAACATTGGCGGACCTAATCGGTATTCAGCCGCCCAATTACTTGCCGCGCCCTGCAGCGATTCAAGCCCGCTCGTTGGACACGCTGCTCGACGATGGCCCGGCCAACCCGGATCAGATCAAGCGGCTGACGCGCTCTGGCATGGGTGTATGTCAGGGTCGCCGCTGCCGCGATCAGGTGGCGATGATGCTGGCGATTGAATCGGACAAGCCATTCGGCACCATCCCGCTCGCAACGCACCGCGCACCTGTTCGCCCCTTGCCGCTTAAGATTTTGGCGGAATGGGATGAACCAGCGACGATGGATGCGGCATGGGATGTCTGGTTCGGCATTCCAACCCAATGGGTACCGGTTGAAGATATTGGTACAGAATATCAGGATGCGCATCGCGAGATGCTCTACACGGGGATGTATACATGAGCGGCTCTGAAGTAGTCATCGTCGGCGGTGGCGTCACAGGTCTCAGCGCAGGCTGGTGGTTAGCGCGTTCGGGCGTGAAGGTCACTGTCCTCGACAAGTTCATTGTCGGTTGGGAAGCCTCCGGACGCAATGGCGGCGGCGCCTCGCATTATTCCAGTCCCTTATTCGATGAAGAACAAAGGCTGTGGCCGCAAATGGATGAGCTATTGGGCTATCCTACAGAACATCAAAAAGGCCGCATCCTGATTGCGATGACAGAACGTCAGTGGGACCAATATCGCTTTATCGCCGAACGCCACACCCGCCTCAACCACCCGGTTGAGCTGCTTGACGTCAAGCAAGTGCAAGAAGCCGTTCCGCTGGCGGGCGACAATTGCTTTGGCGGCGTCCATTATAAATTCGGCGGTCATGCCAACCCGCAACGCACGGTGCAGGCTTATGCTTGGGCGCTCCAAGACCTAGGCGGCAAAATCATCCAGCATAGTCCGGTCACGGGCTTTGAAACCGCTGGCGGCAAGGTTACGGGCGTGAAGACGGCCAATGCGACTTATGGCTGCGATGCCGTAGTGGTCGCGGCCGGACCGCAAATCCCCCAACTGATGGCGCAATTGGGCGTTGATGTCCCTCTGGCCGCCGCACGCGCGGAAATGATCATTACCGAGCCTGCCCCGATGATGCCGCTGGGCGGCGTCGATGGGCATAAGATTTATGGTCGCCAGACGTTGCGCGGCAACTTGGCTTATGGTGGCGGGCCGCATGAATGGCTCGATGTGGATGCGACAGGCCCGGCGGCTCGGCCATCGACGCCGCTCGCGCGCAATCTGGCGAAAAGGCTAGCTGAACTGCTGCCCAAAGCCGCGCATCTGAATGTCATTCGCAGCTGGGCGGGCGTGATTGAAAACTCACCAGATGGTCGTCCAATCATCGACCGCCTCAATAGCCCCGACAATGTCGTTGTTGCCTCCATGTCCAGCGTCGGCTTTGGCCTGTCGCCCGCATCGGGCCACGCGATCCGTGATCTGGTGATCGACGGCGCATGCTCCTTTACCAATATCGACCTTCTTAAGCTGTCACGCTTTGACGGGCTTGAAAAGGATTGGCGAGAAAAGCGTGGGTGGATGCCCATCGCATGAGCCGATATTCAGCCTTCAGCCTGTTGCGCGGCGCCCTTACCGGGCAGCGCCACTGGCAGCCAGCATGGCGCGACCCAGAACCCAAATCGCATTATGATATCATCATAATTGGCGGTGGCGGCCATGGGTTGGCGACGGCATATTATTTGGCCAAAGTGCATGGCCTAAAGAATATTGCCGTTCTGGAAAAAGGCTGGATTGGTGGTGGAAATACGGGGCGTAACACAACGATTGTGCGCTCCAATTATCGGCTAGAGCCGCTGCATAATCTCTTCGAATTTGGCCTGAAGCTGTGGCACGGCCTCAGCGACGAGTTGAATTACAACGTGATGTTCAGCCCGCGTGGCGCGATGTTCCTTGGTCATAGCGACGCCGATATGGTCAAGCTGGCCGAACGCGGCGATGCTATGCGCTGTGACGGGATTGATGCCGATCTGTTGACCCGGGATCAGGTGGCAAAGCTTGAGCCTCTGCTCGATATGTCGCGCGACGCGCGCTTTCCCATACAGGGTGGTCTGATCCAGCGCCGCGGCGGCACCGCGCGGCATGACGCAGTCGCTTGGGGCTATGCCCGTGGCGCGGATAGCCTAGGCGTCGACATTATTCAAAAATGCGAAGTCACCGGCTTTGTGCGCGATGGCGACGCCGTGGTCGGCGTGGAGACAACACGCGGACGCATTGGCGCCGGACGCGTCGGCATTTGCGTTGCAGGGAATAGCGGCCATGTCGCGGGCTTGGCGGGCCTTAAACTGCCGATTGAATCCCAAACTCTTCAGGCGATGGTGACCGAAGGCGTGAAGCCAATGATTAACAGCGTAATCATGTCGCAATCCTTGCACTGCTATATCAGCCAGTCGGACAAGGGCGGCGTCGTCTTTGGCGGTGATCCGGATAATTGGCCAAGCTACGCCCAACGCGGCCACCCGATGGTGATGGAAGGCGCTGTGGCGCAAGGTCTCGCGCTTGTCCCTGCTCTGTCCCGCCTACGCATGGTGCGGACATGGAGCGGTGTGACCGATATGAGCTTTGATGGTGCGCCGATCATCGGCGAAACGCCGGTCCGCAACCTCTTCCTCAACGGCGGCTGGTGCTATGGCGGGTTCAAAGCAACGCCCGCATCGGGCTATACCTATGCCCATACGCTTGCGACTGGAAAGCCGCATGCACTGAATGCGCCTTTCTCGCTCGACCGCTTTGAACGCGGCGCAACCATTGATGAAACGGGGAGCGGCCCAATGCCGAATAGCCGCTAATGATGCGCATACCCTGCCCCCATTGCGGCCCACGGGCGCAATCCGAATTCATTTATGAGCGCACGGTCGATTCCGTCGTGCCGCTGAACGCGCCACCAGAAGAGGCGATGACCAAGCTCTTCACCCGCAATAACCCGCGCGGTGTGGATGATGAAGTCTGGCGCCATACTTATGGCTGCCGGGCATGGATGATTGTAACGCGCCATCGCGTGACCAATGAGATTTCGGGGTGCCGCGCTATCGGGCCGGAGGCTCTGCCATGATCAACTTCAGCTTTGATGGTAAAGCCTATACCGCGCAGGAAGGCGACACGCTGGCAGCGGCATTGTTGCGCAATGGCATTGGCCTTGTTGGCCGAAGCTTCAAATATCACCGACCGCGCGGCATCATGACCGCAGGCGTCGAGGAGCCGAACGCGCTCGTTACCATCGGCGAAGGCGGCAGAGCGGAGCCCAATACCCGTGCGACCGATGTGTTCGTCTATGAAGGCCTCGTCGCTAAAAGCCAGAACCGTTGGCCAAATCTGTCGTTCGATGTCGGGGCGGTTTTCGGCCTAGCTGCGCCAGCCCTTTCCGCCGGTTTTTATTATAAAACCTTTTTTGGTTCGGCCAAAAAATGGATGTTCTACGAATATTTCATCCGCAAAGCCGCGGGTCTTGGTAATGCACCGACACAGGCAGATCCTGATCGTTTCAGCCATCGTGCCGCCTTTTGTGACGTTCTGGTGGTCGGCGCTGGTCCCGCAGGCTTGCAGGCGGCGGTCAAAGCTGCCGAAAGCGGTAAGCGCGTTATTCTAGTCGAACAGGACAACATCCTTGGCTCCTCGCTCATCCGCGACCCGCAAGAACTTGACGCAGCCTGGATTGCGGCGACCGCCGCGCGCATTCGCGCCGCCGGTGGGCGTATTCTGACCCGGACAACGTCGTCAGGCTATTGGGAACATGACCTCGTGACCCTGACACAGCGCCTATCGGAGCCGGGACAAATCCCTGATAATGGGGTGGCGCAACGTCTCTGGCATGTCCGCGCTGGTCAAGTCATTCTCGCCACCGGAAGCATTGAACGGCCCATGGCCTTTGCCCATAATGACCGCCCCGGTGTCATGCTGTCGCAAGCCGTGCGCAGCTATGTTCGGCGTTTTGGCGTCGTTCCGGGAAAACGCATCGTGATCGCAACCAACACTGACGATGCCTATACAACCGCACAGGCGGTGAAAGACGCAGGCGCGCAAATTGTTGCAATCCTCGACGCACGGCCAGCACCAGCTGGCGCAAACAGCGGTCATCGTGTCTATAACAATGCCGTTCCGCTTTCGAC
>CAIPUN010000066.1 GCA_903868245.1 uncultured Sphingomonadales bacterium
CGAAGAATTCGACTATATCATCGTCGGTGCAGGCACGGCGGGTTGTGTGCTTGCCAACCGGTTGACCGAAGACGGCAAATATAGCGTCTTGTTGCTTGAGGCAGGTGGCAGTGATCGGTCCATCTGGATACAGATGCCCATCGGTTATGGCCGCACTTTTTTCGATAAGCGCATCAACTGGATGTACGATACCGAGCCGGTTGAGGCGCTTGGCGGCAGGCGAAGTTACTGGCCACGCGGCAAGGTGATTGGCGGTTCGGGTTCAATCAATGCGATGGTCTATGTGCGCGGGCAACCGCGTGACTTTGATGACTGGAAAGCCTTGGGCAACCAGGGCTGGGGCTGGGACGATGTGCTGCCCTATTTCAAAAAGTCAGAGGATTTCGACTGGCACAGCGCGCATCACGGCAAAGGCGGACCGCAGCATGTCACCGATATATCGCCCTTTGCACACCCCATCTGTCGTAGCTTTATAGAGTCCGCGCAGACATTGGGCTTTCCAGCCAGCAGTGATTTTAATGGCGGCCGGCCAGAGGGCGTGGGCTATTATCACATTAACACGCGCGGGGGTTGGCGCGCCTCCACAGCGAATGCGTTTTTGCATCCGGCCCGAAAGCGCAAGACGCTGAAGCTGCAGACTATGGCGCATGTGTCCCGGATTTTGTTTGAAGGACGGCGCGCGGTAGGCGTGGCTTACACCCGCAAGGGCGCCAAGTTAGAGGCCAGGGCCCGGCGCGAGGTCATCCTTTCGGGCGGCGCGATCAACTCGCCTCAATTGTTAATGCTATCGGGCATTGGACCTGCAAGCCATTTGAAAGATATGGGCATTGATACGCTGGTTGATGCAAAAGCGGTGGGCCGCAATTTGCAGGACCATATTGCCGTGTCCTATTTCTATAAGGTCCGGACGGCGACGTTGAATGATGTGCTCCACCCGTTGCTCGGTAAATTGCGTGCGGGATTGCGTTATGTGGCGGATCGCGCAGGGCCGTTGTCATTGAGCGTCAATCAAAGTGGCGGATTCGTGCGCAGCGATGCGACCAAAGAGCATCCCAATTTGCAGCTATATTTTAGCCCAGTTAGCTATACCAAGACGCCCTTGTCGGAACGCAAGCTGCTGAACCCCGATCCATTTTCGGCATTCCTGCTATCGCATAACCCATGTCGCCCGACCAGTCGGGGGCATATTGAACTTAACAGTTCGGATCCTTCCGAATATCCTGCGATCCACCCCAACTATCTGGCAACGCAAACGGACATTGATGACGTATTGGCTGGCAACCGCATTCTGCGTCAGCTTGCGTCGACACAGCCGCTTGCCGATATCATTACCGAGGAGCTTATTCCCGGTAGCGATGTGGACGGTGATGAAGCCCTGTTGGCTGATTTTCGGGCCCGCGCCGACACGGTGTATCATCCTACTAGCACATGCATGATGGGAACAGACCCTGCCAACGCGGTAGTTGATGCCCGCTTACGCGTGCATGGCATTGAGGGCTTGCGGGTAGTCGATGCATCGGTGTTTCCAACTATCACATCGGGGAATACGAACGCGCCAACCGTCATGGTCGCGGAAAAGGGCGCGACCATGATCTTGGAAGATGCGAAATTGATGCGTTAATTTTATTTACCAGTCCTTTTTCGCTGTGCTATTCCCATTGGACTGCGCGAATCCGGGGAGGGAGTGGCGATGCATCCGAAGATTGATCTTAAGCAATTGCCGCCTTTAAAAGCACTTAAAGGTTTTGAAGCGGCGACGCGTCACCAAAGTATCCGCGACGCGGCGGATGAGCTTTGCCTGACACATCCTGCGGTCAGTCATCAAGTCCAACTCATTGAAGACGCACTGGGCGTTACATTGTTCGTTCAAGAAGGACGTCACATTGTCTCAACCGAAGAGGGCAAGGTGCTTTACCCTTATGTGCGGGCCGCGTTTGAATCCTTGCTGGAGGGCGTCGAAGAAGTTCATCGCAATGCCTTGGATAAACCGCTTCGGGTGCAAACCTATGTGACGGCGTCCATCCGCTGGCTTGCAAAGCGTGTGCCGCAATTTCTCGCCGACCATCCCGAAATCAAACTAACGCTCAATACGTGCGCGGTTGAATGGGAATTTGATGATGTGCATGCTGATGTCGGGCTGGTCTATTGCGCAACTGAACCTGACCCAGCCAAGTTTCATTGGGTGCCATTGTATGAATATGCCTTGTTCCCGGTATGCAGTCCTGAGGTAGCCGCGGCTATGGGTCAAAAGCCGACATCACAACAATTGATGACCAAGCCTCTCGTTGCCATTTATACTGAAGTACAAAATTGGGAGACTTGGTTTGCTTCCGCCGGCGTCGAGTTTGAACCATCCGTGCCGTATCTGATGGTTGATACCTTGGCGGTTGCACTCGAAATGGCACTCAACGGTGAAGGGATCGCTCTGGTCAACGGCCCATTTGTTGATCAGGATATGGCTGCCGGACGGTTGGTGCAGCCTATTGCCCATAAGGCGGTTTGTCCCGGTGCGTGGGGGTTAATCTGCCGCAAAGATATGCGGGAAAACCCACGAATCCGAACGTTCATGGATTGGGTGGCCAAAAATGTCGCAGATGGTCAGCCGGCTAAGATTGCGGTTAGCTAGGCTCTGCCCCTTAGCGTTTAGGAACGACTTCATACCCGCGTTCTTCGGGCTCATCATCGACCATTTGGTCAGGAAAGCCAGTACCAAGAACCTTGAGGCCCAGCGGCTCTTCATATCGGCGGATGATGTTGGGCGAAAATTCGCGCGACCCGTAATTGGCCTCTGCTTCTTTGAAGAGACGCACAATTAGCGGAGACATTTCTACAGGAACACCGGCTTCCTGTGCAATCTTGTCAAACAGGCCAATATCCTTCGACACCAAATCCATGGTGAAATTGATATCTCGGCTGCCGTTGAGGATCACTTGGCTTTCCGTTTCATGGACAAAGCTGTTGCCCGATGAGATTTTGATTGCCTCATAAGTGGTGTTCATGTCGAGCCCAATGGCCTTGCATGTCGTCAAGGCTTCGGCGAGCGCAACCAGATGCACCGTGCACAGATAATTGGTCATCACCTTCAACTGAGAAGCTGTGCCCAGATCGCCCGTGTGCAAGATGCGACGGCCCATTGTGGTCAGAACCGGCAGAACAAATTCAAACGCCGCGCGCGGGCCACCTGCGAAAATCGCGATATTGCCCGTATCGGCACGATGGCATCCACCCGAAACCGGGCACTCCATAAACATCGCGCCGCGTGCTTCGACCAGCGCACCCAGGCGGATGATTTCGCTATAGTCGGTTGTGCTCATTTCCAGCCAGACTTGGCCGGGGCGCATAATCTGCAAAAAGCCATCTGCACCTTCAGCTACGGCCGCACTGGCAGCGGGCGAGGGCAGGCAGGTGACGATCAGGTCAACCTTTTCCCCCAATTCCTTGGGCGATGCAGCGGCCTTTGCGCCGCGCGCGACATATTCCGCGACTAAAGCGTCATCAAGATCACGGACAGTCACATCATGCCCGTTGCGGATAAGGCTTCCCGCCAGTTTTCCGCCGACATTGCCAAGCCCGATAAATCCGATTTTCATGATTGCACCCAATATTTTTTCAAGAAGCGTTACCCGCCGATTGAAAAAGTTAGAGCGCCGTCGATGCGCGGCCACAATTGAAAAATTTGGCCGATTGGGTGAATTATTTTGCTATTCTTATGCGTTCTTAAGTGCGGCTTGCTGCTTTAGCGCACGTCGTAACCAAGCTTTGCAGATAATGCCTCTGCCAACCGTGACCGCGCAAGTGCGCACACAAGTTTGCGGTCCGCCAGCGCACCTGGGTCGAATGGCTCGAGGAAATGGACGCCAACGTCATAGCTGCCAGGCCGGGTAAAGGCGCGCCACGCACTTTCCCAGCCCGTTTCTTCGCCTATCCAAGCTATATCCCTGCCGTCATTGCCAAAATCGAGCAGCACAGGTTGAATCATCATCGGTTTGGGTGGTGGAGCCAAGGTCGCAAACAAGGATTGTTTGAACGGCAAAAGCCCAAGCCCATCGGACGTCGTGCCTTCTGGGAAAAGCGTCACAGACCAATTTTCTGCAATCGCTTGGCGTAATTCCGCCACTTGCTGCGCCACATTTTGTTTTTCCGTGCGGCTTATAAAAATGGTACGGTTCAGCTTTGCGAGCCAGCCAATTACTGGCCAATCCCTAACACCGTCTTGTGCCACAAAAGACGAGCCAGTGATCCCCGCCAAAATCGGTATATCGTGCCATGAGATATGATTGGCGACAAAGAACACATCTTTTCGCAAAGGCTGTCCATAGACGGTGACCCGCGCACCGAGCGCACGCGCACAAATGCGCAGGAACAGCATAGCCCATGGCGATGGTAGTTTCAGAATATGCCAGACGAGGTGAAGTGGTAACAATATTGCCAATGGCACCGCTATCCAAAGCACTCGGACGAGGCACAGGACATAGGCCTGAAAATCTAACTTCCGGATCGAAATAGAAATCGTCGTCATTGGGCTTCACTTTGCTGTTAAGACAACATCTCAGTTCTTTGGACCATAGATGACAACTGTGACTATGCTATGACGGTCCAGAAGGGCTCTATCTGACACGTACGCATATCAAAAGCCATGCAAATAACTTCACCGCTTTTTTAAACGCAGTGCATCCCAGCTGGCGTCGGCGACCCATCCGCCGTCCACAGGCAGGCTTACGCCATTTATGAAGCTGTCTTCATGCGCCAGAAATACAATGGCGCGCGCAACATCTTCGGGTTTTGCAAAACGGCCCATGGGTACGCGGTTGATAATGTCTGCGTCGGAATAGGCGCCCGAACCTTGGTCCGCTTCGTCCATTTCGGTTTTGATCCAGCCAGGACATATAGCATTTACACGCACGCCGCGATTACCCCATTCGGCGGCGAGCGTTCGCGTTAATCCAATCAGCCCATGTTTTGAGGCATTATAAGCCGAACGATCAATAACGCCGTGCAAGCCCGCAATCGAGGCGACGTTGACAATATTACCCTGCCTACGCGCCAGCATTTGCTTGCCAAATTCCCGGCACAACAAAAACGGTCCGGTCAGATTGATGTTCATAACGCGCTGCCATTGGTCAAGGCTTGTGTCTTCAGCGGGGCATATCATGCTGATACCGGCATTATTCACAAGGACATCAACTGCCGTATGATCGCGCGCCACTTTGTTGGCCAGTTCGGTCACAAAAGCCTCTGAGGAAATGTCACCGGACAAAGCGGACACGCTTCCGCCAAGAGCCGATAGCGTGGCGATTTGCGTATCCAGCGGCTGCACATCTGTCAGGACGACATGACATCCCATCGCGGCAAATGTCTTCGCGGTCGTATAGCCGACCCCTTGTGCAGCACCCGTCACCAATACAACTCGCATATTCTACCTTCACATCATGTTATTGCATTTCCTTCCTTACAGGGACCGGCGGTTGTGATTCAAAAATTTTTTTAACCGATCTCGTCATATTCCCCATTTGTGCCGGACCTTAAACCCGCCCTAAGGTTCGTCGGATTTAATGCCTTAAGGAGCACGGTTTTCATGCAAACATCGGCGCGGGTTGTCATCATAGGCGGCGGCATAATGGGAGCTTCTTTGCTTTACCATCTTGCCGAACTTGGTTGGACCGACTGCTTGTTGATTGAAAAGGACGAACTTACATCCGGCTCCACCTGGCACGCCGCCGGGCAATGTCCCAACATTACAGGCAGCTACAATCTCGCCAAAATGCATGCCTATAGCAATCAGCTTTATCCCAAGCTGGAAGGGCTGACGGGGCAATATGTAAGCTGGCATAAATCCGGCGGAATTCGCCTCGCGACGAACGAGCGCGAGCTGGCATGGATGCGTTACATAGAGGGTTTTTCCAAAATCATTGGCTTTGAGATGGAAATCATCCCGCCAGAGGAAATCCTGCGCCATAACCCGTTCATGACACTTGACGGTGTCATCGCCGGTGCACGCACCACCGAAGACGGACATGCTGATCCATCGGGTATCTGCAATGCGCTTGCCATTGGCGCAAAAAATATGGGTGCAAAGATTGTTCGGAAGAATCGGGTTACGGGCCTGACCCAATTGCCAACAGGCGAATGGGATGTGGAGACCGAGAAGGGAACTGTTCGCGCCGAAATCGTCGTCAATGCCGCAGGCTGCTACGCGCGGCAAATCGCGCAAATGGCCGGCATTGATATTCCGGTGACGAATATGGAGCATCATTATGTCGTCACTGATCCCATTCCTGCATTTAAGGATCGCGAAGAAGAAATCCCCGTCATGCGCTGTCCGCATGTGTCAGGCTATTTCCGGCAGGAACAGAAAAGCGGCCTGATAGGTGTGTATGAAAACACAGGTTTAGTGGAGGCGTGGGCACCACGTGGCGGACACCCGGAATGGGATTCTACCAGCGAACTGTTTCCTGAAGATCTGGAGCGCATTGCCCCATGGCTTGAACGCGCGATTGAACGGATGCCGATTTTTGGCGAGGTTGGACTAAGGCGCTTCGTCAATGGCGCTATTCCGCATACGCCAGATGGCGGGCCATTATTGGGGCCAGCGGTAGGCCTTAAGAATTTCTGGCATTGCTGCGGCACCAGCTTTGGTATCGCGCAAGGCGGCGGTGCTGGCAAATATATGGCACAATGGATGGTGTTTGGTGATGCCGACATCAACATGACTGAGTTCGACCCGCGCCGTTATGGCCCTTATGCTGACGAAGATTATAGCCGTGACAAGGTGTTCTTGGATTATCGGATGACCTTTACGACCCGGCTTCCGGGCGAAGAAGAGCCCGACGGCCGTCCGCAAAAGACCAGCGCTTTGTATGAAAAGCTGAAGGGCGCAGGCGCCGTCTATGGCGAAACCTATGGCTGGGAACGGCCTAAGTATTTCGCGCTTGACGGTGCGGAGGAACAAGGCGGCTACCAACGCACCAATAGCTTCGCCGCGGTCGCGGCCGAAGTGAAGGCTGTTGCCGAGGGCGTTGGCGTGCTCGATCTGTCCGGCTTTGCCAAATATGACGTAAGCGGACCCGATGCGGAGACTTTCCTCAATCGTATTTGTGCCAACCGCATGCCAAAGAAATTGGGGGGTATCGGCTTGGTGCACCCCTTGTCGGTTCAAGGCCGTATTTACGGCGAAATGACGGTCACGCGCTTTGCCGATGATCATTTTTACTGCTTGTCGGCGGCGGCTGCCGAGCAACGCGATTGGGATTTGCTGATCCAAAGCAAATTGCCGCATGAGGATGTCACCATCCGCAATTTGACGATGGACTTGGGCGTATTGGTGATGAACGGCCCGCGCTCGCGCGATGTTTTGGCAAAACTCACCAATGCCGACTTAACGAATGACGGTTTCCGGTGGCTAAGCGGTCAAGAGGTGACAATCGCAGGCATAAAAATGCGCGCATTGCGCGTGTCCTATGCAGGTGAGCTTGGGTGGGAGCTGCATCCGGCGATGGACGATCTTGCGGCGCTATATGATGCCGTTTGGGATGCTGGGCAGGAATATGGCATCGTCAATTACGGCCTTTACGCCGCAAACACGATGCGGGTGGAAAAAGGCTATAAGGCTTGGGGCTCGGAGCTCACCAACGAATTGACGATGATCGAGGCGGACATGCCGCGCTTCATCAATTTCAACAAGGATGACTTTGTTGGCAAGCAGGCAACGCTGGATGCGCCAGACCGTTTCCGCATTGTTTATGGTGAGGTTGATGCTTCCAATGTCGACGTGCGTGGCGCGGAACCATGTTTGGTCGGCGACAAATGTATCGGTCTGACAACGTCGGGTGGTTATGGGCATCGTGTGGGCAAGAGCCTTTTCTTTGCGTGCGTGCCGCTCGAAAATGCCGCGCCAGGATCACGTTTTGATATCATGCTGCAGGGCGAACGGCGGGTTGGAACGGTGCTGGAGCATCCGGCATATGATGCCGATAACGCAAAAATGAAGGTGTGATATAGTGGCTGAACTTCCCAAAAAGGCGAAAGTCGTCATAGTTGGCGGCGGTGTTATTGGCTGCTCCATTGCCTATCACTTGACCAAGATTGGCTGGGATGATGTTGTTTTGCTGGAGCGCAAGCAACTCACCAGCGGCACGACCTGGCACGCGGCTGGCCTAGTGGGGCAGTTGCGCCCGTCAATCAACATGACCAAGCTCGCCAAATATACGGGTGAACTCTATCGCGGGCTGGAAGCAGAAACGGGCCAAGCCACAGGCTATCGCCAGTGCGGCTCCATTTCGATGGCGACCAATGCCGAGCGGTTTGAAGAGCTGAAACGTAGCGCGTCCATGGCGAAGGTGTTTGACCTACCCGTTAACGTCGTGACGCCGCAAGAGATCAAAGAGCTCGCAAATATCGTCAATGTTGATGACGTGGTCGGTGGTATTCATATCCCGAGTGATGGCTATGCCAATGCGGTCGACATCACGCAGGCACTTGCAAAGGGTGCCCGTACTGGCGGCGCTAAAATATTTGAAAATACGAAAGTCACCAAAATCCGTCATAACGGTGACAGGGTAACGGGTGTCGATACGGCAGATGGATCGATTGACGCCGATTATGTCGTGATCTGCGGCGGCATGTGGACGCGCGATCTGGCGGCAAGCATCGGCGTGGCTGCCCCCTTGCATGCATGTGAACATTATTATGTTCTGTTCGAAGGCGTGGAGGGGATCGACAATACGCTCCCCGTGCTGCGCGACTATGATTATTGCGGTTATTATAAATATGATGCAGGCAAGCTGCTCGTCGGGGCCTTTGAACCCAATGCGCGGCCATGGGGCATGGATGGCATTTCCGAAGATTTCTGTTTTGATGAAATCGCGGGCAGCTTTGAGCATTTCGAACCCTTGTTGATGGATGCTATGCGGCGCGTGCCGGCCTTGGAAAAAGCGGGTATCCAAAAATTCTTCTGTGGGCCGGAAAGCTTTACCCCCGATGTGCGCTATCATCTGGGCGAAAGTGCCGAATTGAAGGGCTGCTTTGTGGCTGCTGGTCTAAACTCCATTGGCCTGCAATCCGCCGGCGGCGTTGGTAAGGTGATGGCCGATTGGATCCGTGACGGCATTCCGCCAGCGGACCTGTGGACGGTCGATATTCGGCGGAATATGCCGTTCCAGATCAACCGCAAATATCTGCGCGAACGCGTGACCGAGAGCCTTGGTCTGCTCTACGCGACGCATTATCCCTTTAAGCAATATGAAACCGCGCGCGGCGTCCGCCGTTCGGCCATTCATGATCGGCTTGTCGCGGCCGGCGCTTGCCATGGCGAGGCTTTTGGTTGGGAACGCCCCAATTGGTATGGCGCGCCGGGCAGCACGCCCAAATATGAATATAGTTATGGCCGTCAAAACTGGTTTGAGGCCAATGCCGAAGAGTGCAAGGCGGTGCGCGAGACCGTGGGCCTGTTTGACCAAAGCTCCTTTGCCAAATTCCGGCTAGAAGGGCGCGATGCCTGTGCCGTCCTGAACCGCGTGTGCGCCAATGATGTTGATGTAGCGCCGGGCAAGCTGATTTATACCCAATGGCTCAATGATAAGGGTGGGATTGAGGCGGATTTGACGGTCACCCGACTGTCGCAGACGGCCTATCTCATCGTCACTGGGGCCGAGACAGAAACGAAGGATTTCAACTGGCTGTCGCGGCATATCCCAGAGGATGCCCATGCGATTTTGACCAACATCTCCTCTGCCATGGGGGTGATCTCTATCATGGGGCCAAATGCGCGTGCATTGCTGCAATCGATTTGCCCCAATGATTTGTCGCATGAGGCCTTTCCCTTTGCGACGAGCCAGGAAATTGAACTGGGCTATGCCATCGTGCGCGCCTCGCGCATCACCTATGTCGGCGAATTGGGCTGGGAACTCTATATCCCGACCGAATTCATGACGGGTGTATATGACGAGATTGTCGCTGCAGGCGCGGCCTTTGGCCTCAAGCATTGTGGCTATCACGCGCTCAATGCGCTTCGTATGGAAAAGGCCTATCGCCATTGGGGACATGACATCACTGATGAAGATACGCCCTTGGAGGCTGGTCTCGGCTTTGCCGTGAAGATGGATAAGCCAGGCGGTTTTATTGGCCGAGAGGCGCTGGTGAAGCAGAAGGAAGAGGGGCTGAAGCAAAAGCTTGTTCAATTCCTTCTGAAATCGCCAGAACCAATGCTCTATCATAATGAACCAATCTGGCAGGGCGAGCGGATTGCGGGCTATATCCGTTCGGGCATGTACGCCCATACGCTTGGCGCATCCTGCGGCCTTGGCTATGTGACAGCGCCCGATGGCGGCGTTGTTGGCCCGATTGGCGCGGATGATTATGAAATCGAAATTGCGGGCGTGCGTTACCCAGTGACCGCCTCGCTCAAGCCCCTTTATGACCCTTCAAATGCACGGATTAAAATCTGATGACTGAGACATCACATGCTATCATGCAACAGCTCGCCGCAAAAACGCGGATGGGGTATAGCTTTGATCAAGAATTTTACACCAGCGACGCTGTATTCAAGGCGGATTTCGACGAAGTCATTAGCCAGAAATGGCTCCTAGCCGGTCATGTGTCGCGGATCCCGAATAAGGGCGACTATTTTCTGTTTCGTGTTGGCAATGAACAGATCATTGTCATTCGTGAAAATGCAGACAGCGTCCGCGCTTTTTTTAACGTCTGCCGCCACCGTGGATCGACGATCTGCCAGGCGGAAAGCGGCAATGCACCGCGTTTGGTCTGTCCCTATCATGCGTGGACCTTCGGTCTGGATGGACGGCTTATTTCTGCGCGGTTAATGCCTGAAGATTTCGATAAAGCCGAAAACAGCCTGTTCGCATGCCATATCCGCGTGTTTCACGGCCTGATCTTCATCAATATGAGCGAGGATGAGCCCGTCGATTTTGACGCCACCTTCGGTGATATGGGGGCCATTCTCGATTATCACGGATTTGCCAATGCGCGGATCGCGCATGCTGGCAGCTACCCCACGACCGCCAACTGGAAGCTGGTCGTCGAAAATTTCTTTGAATGCTATCATTGCGTGCCGTCGCACCCGGAATTCTGCTCCATGCATGCATCGGAATCGATCGTAGCGGTTGGCGCTGGACCCAGTTCCGGGCCAGCGGATGCAATCGCAAGCTTCGCGCCTAAGTTAGCAGCCTGGGAAGAAAGCGCTGCCGCCGCGGGGAGGCCGATTGGGACTATTGATGAGGCACCTGATAGCAGTCATTTGCGCCTACTGATGCAACGGATGAACAAAGACGGCTGGGCCTCAGAAACGCAAGATGGCTCTGCACCTGCGCCGCTGATGGGCAAGCGCGTCAAGGCAGATGGCGGACGGATGCACTTAAGCTTCAGCCCGTTCAGCCAAATTGTTGCCGATGATCATTTTGCTATCCTTTTCCAATTCACCCCACGTGGCGCATTGGCGACGGACGTTGAGATGATCTGGTTAGTGGACGGACGCGCGACCGAGGCGGAAGTCGACATTGAAAAAATGACCTGGGGCTATCATGCCACAACGACGCAGGACAAAGTGATTACGGAAAATAATCAGGAAGGTATAATGTCCAGCCGCTATCGGCCCGGTCGATATTCCGACCAGGAAGGCAGCGTGCTCAACTTCCAGAAATGGTATCTGAACCAATTCGGGCTGGAACGCGCCGAGTGACAATAGCTGCCAACATGCGCGCGGTTTTACTGACCGGCCATGGTGGCTATGATAAGCTGGATTTTCGGGACGATGTTCTGGTGCCATCGCCAGGCCCGAACGATGTGTTAATCCGCGTTGCCGCAGCTGGCGTCAATAATACCGATATCAACACCCGCATCGGCTGGTACTCAAAGGCGGTGGCAGAGGCAACGGACGTAGGAGCTGCGTCGGGGATTGCTGGGGCGCAAGATGATGGCTGGTCGGGGGCGGCGTTTCAGTTTCCGCGTATTCAGGGGGCGGACGCCTGCGGCCGAATTGTCGCGGTGGGTGATAATGTTAACCCGGCGCGTATTGGCGAACGCGTGTTGGTTGAACCTGTCTTTCGTGGCGCAAGCACCTTTGACATTCTCTATTTCGGATCCGAGGTCGATGGCGGCTTTGCCGATTATACGTGCGTCCCGTCCATGCATGCACATCGGGTGAATTCTGAGCTATCTGACGTTGAGCTGGCAAGCTTCCCCTGCGCGTATGGGACAGCTGAAAACATCCTGACGCGGATTGATTTGCAGGCGGGCGAGCGCGTGCTGATTACTGGAGCGTCGGGCGGCGTTGGCTGCGCTGCGGTACAGCTTGCAAAAAGGAGAGGCGCTGAGGTGACTGCCATGGCCGCCGACGCAAAGGCCGAGATTGTCCGGTCGCTTGGCGCGTCGCGGGTGGTCCCACGCGATGCCGATCTTGAAGCTTTGTTTGGGCAGGAATATTTCGACGCCGCATTAGACATCGTAGGAGGGTCTCAGTTTGGCGCCATCCTGAACGTCTTGCAACGCGGCGGTCGCTATGGCGTTTCAGGGGCCATATCGGGGCCCATTGTCGATCTTGATCTGCGGACTTTGTATCTTAAGGATTTGCGCCTGATCGGTTGCACGGTTTTAGAACCTGACGTGTTCCCAAACCTTGTGTCCTATATCGAGCGCGGTGAAATCCAGCCAGTGGTGGCCGCGACATATGACCTATCTGACATCGTCAAAGCGCAGGAAGCGTTTTTAATGAAGCAGCATGTCGGGAAAATCGTCCTGTCGCTTTAGGCGCGCACAGCCTAATCGACCGTTTCAATCAATTCACCGATCCGTCCGACAATTTCATCGATATGGGATTTTTGCAGGATGAGCGGAGGCGACAGCGCAATGATATCCCCCGTCGCGCGCACGAGCACGCCATTGTCGAAGCATTTGTGGAATAATTGCATACCGCGCTTGCCAACGCCGCCGGCATGTGGCGCAAGTTCGATAGCGGCAACGATGCCCATGTTGCGGATGTCGATGACATGCTTCTTGCCTTTCAGGCTGTGCACCGCGTCCTGCCAATAGCTGTGGAGTGAGCTGGCATGTTCAAAAATGCCTTCTGACTTATAAAGGTCGAGCGTTGCTAAGGCTGCTGCTGCCGCTAGGGGGTGACCGGAATAGGTGTAGCCGTGGAACAATTCGATACCGTCTGGGCCGCCTTCGACAACGCCGTCGTGGATATGGCGGCTCACGGCGACAGCGCCCATTGGCACGGCAGCGTTTGTTAGACCTTTTGCCATTGTGATGATGTCGGGCGTCACGCCTAAGGTTTCGGATGCTGTCGTACCGCCGACACGTCCAAAGGCCGTAATAACTTCGTCAAAGATAAGCACGATGCCATGTTTGCGCGTAATCTCGCGCAATTTTTCGAGATAACCGATAGGCGGCACCAAGACGCCGGTTGATCCCGCCATGGGTTCGACAATGACTGCCGCAATGGTCTCGGCGCCATGGAGAGCGATAATGGCTTCCAGATTATCGGCGAGGTGCGCCCCCCATTCGGGACGGCCCTTGGTAAAGGCGTTATGTTCCAAATTATGGGTATGCGGCAGATGGTCAACGCCTGTTAGCAAAGTGCCAAATTGCCGCCGGTTGTTGACGATGCCGCCGACCGAAATGCCGCCAAAGCCAACGCCGTTATATCCGCGTTCCCGCCCGATCAGCCGGGTACGTGTACCTTGGCCAATCGCGCGTTGATATGCGAGCGCAATTTTGAGAGCAGTATCGACCGATTCCGAACCCGAGTTGGTAAAGAATATGCGGTCCAGACCCTCGGGCATCAGTGTTGCGAGGCGCGAAGCCAGTTCAAATGCCAGTGGATGTCCCAATTGGAATGGCGGCGCATAATCAAGCTCTGCGGCACATTTCTGGATTGCCTCGACAATGGGTGCGCGGCAGTGACCTGCATTGACCGCCCAAAGTCCGGCGGTTCCGTCAAGTACCTGCCGTCCATCATCGCTGGTATAATGCATGTCCTTCGCAGATTTTAGCTGCCGGGGCGTCGTCTTGAACGCCCGGTTCGCCGTAAACGGCATCCAAAATGCAGCAAGGGGGTCATTTTCCAGTTTCATCACGTCACTCCACCAACGGGTATTTATCCCTTATGCGACCGTATTACCGTCATTCTCGATTGAAAAGATTGTTGTGTCCGGAAAATTTTAGTTGGGTCTCACATGCCGACCGCCGCGCGGTCATAGGCGCGGCTCCAATGTGGGAACCGATGTCTTGTAAATGACCGGTCGCAGCGCAAAGCTGGTGGTCACATTGGCAACGCCTTTCACCCGGGTCAATCGATGGCGGAGAAAATCTTCAAATTGCGTCAAGGACGCGACCAATATGCGTAGTTGATAATCTGCCTCCCCAGTCATCAGATAACATTCCATGACCTCGGGAAAGCTAGCTACGGCCGTCTCGAAATCTTCCATATGACGATCATCTTGTTGGTCAAGGCGCACGCGGACAAATGCCGTGACGGCGAGGCCGACCTTATCAGGATCGACCAAAGCAACATAATGCGTGATGGTGCCATCTGCCTCCAACTGGCGTACCCGCCGCAGACAGGGGCTCGGCGATAAGCCGACCCGCTCGGATAGCTCCTGATTGGACATTCGGCCATCCGATTGAAGGCAGTCGATAATTTTGCGGTCAATTCCATCGAGTGAGTTTTTTGGCATATTTTAAACCTAATTGCTATAATTTAAGCATAATCTATCAAATAATATGGCATTTACCATTAGGATACGCAAGGACATGCTGGGATGTGCTGGCTAAAATCTTGCTTTGATTTAAGCGGAAAATAGCCATGGCCAATATTGTCGCCGATAAGCGTGAAGAGAAAATAGCAGCAATCGAAACACTCGACTCGCGGCTGCGTTGGTTGGCCTCTTGGATTGTGCACAACGCCAACCATATTCGGCCAAAGCGGGACGGATTGAAGGTCGGTGGACATCAGGCAAGCTGCGCGTCGATGACGGCGATTATGGCGGCACTGTATTTTCACGCGCTGCGCCCGAATGATAAGGTTTCGGTCAAGCCACATGCAGGGCCAGTGCTGCAAGCCATCCATTATCTTCTGGGCAATCAGTCGCTAGAGCAATTGCAACAGTTTCGCGCCCTTGGTGGCGCGCAAAGCTATCCTTCCCGGACAAAGGATAAAATTCCGGTGGATTTCTCGACCGGTTCCGTAGGTTTGGGTGTGGCGATTACCGCCTTTTCCAGTCTGGTACAGGACTATTTGGTCGCGCACGGATCGATAGACGAGGGCAATGCAGGCCGGATGATTTCATTGATGGGCGATGCCGAACTGGATGAAGGCAATATCTACGAATGCCTTATTGAAGGGTATAAGCACGACATCAGGAACTGCTGGTGGGTGGTCGACTATAACCGGCAGTCGCTCGATAGCACGACGGCAGATCGAATGTTTCGGCGCTTTGACGATATTTTCGAGACCACTGGATGGCGTGTCATCACCTTGAAGAATGGCAAGTTGCAACGTGCAGCCTTCTCCCGGCCCGGAGGGAAGTCATTGGAGAACTGGATCGAAAATTGTCCTAATGCGGAATTTGCGGTTCTCACTTATCAGGGCGGTGCGGCGTGGCGTGCTCGCCTGATGGCAGATATTGGCGATAAACCGCATGTGAAGAAACTGCTCGATAGTTTCGACGACGACGGTCTGGCCGCATTGATGACCAATTTGGGTGGTCATTGCGTCGAATCCTTGATGGATGCCTTTGACAGTGCTGATGATGAGCGGCCAACATTGTTTATTGCCTATACGGTCAAAGGCTATGGCCTGCCGTTGGCGGGGCATAAGGACAATCATTCGGGGATGATGAACCCCGGTCAGATTGATCAGCTTCGTATGTCCATGGGTATTGAAGCGGGCGAGGAGTGGGAACCATTTGCTGGCCTTGGTGGCAATATGGCGGCTCGGCTCAAAAAATTCATCGGGGACAGCGTTCTTGCTGCCAAGCCATCAGAGCCAGTATCGCCACAGATACATGTGCCGGCCCGCTTCGCAGTTCCGTCGGGCGATGTACAATCAACGCAGGCAGCATTTGGCAACGTGCTTCTCGATCTCGCCAAATCTTCCGAAGAGCTAGCGGACCGGATCGTAACCACCGCGCCGGACGTGACACAGACAACCAATCTTGGCGGTTTTGTGAACCAGCGCGGGCTGTTTCGCCGGTCCGACGTGGCCGATATATTCCGCGAAGCTAAAATCCCATCCGCCCAGAAATGGGCGGCACATGCGGCGGGGCAGCATATTGAACTGGGGATTGCCGAAAATAATTTCTTCTTACTGCTGACGTCGCTTGGGCTGGCGGCCCCGCATTTCGGTACGCGCCTTATTCCCGTTGGTACGGTGTATGATCCGTTCATCGCCCGAGGTCTCGATGCGCTAAATTATGGTTGCTATTCAGATGCGCGTTTTCTGTTGGTTGGAACGCCGTCCGGTTTGACTTTAGGACCAGAAGGCGGCGCGCATCAGTCGATTAACACGCCGTTGATTGGCATGGGGCAACCGGGCCTTGCGTATTTTGAGCCAGCTTATGCCGATGAAGTTGCCTTGTTTATGCGGTGGGCGTTTGAATATTTGCAAAAGCCCGACGGAAGCTCTGTCTATCTGCGGCTGAGCACGCGTCAGGTCGCGCAAGTGGAGCGGGCCAATACGGATTGGGAGGCAGATGCCTTGAAAGGCGGATATTGGTTGCGGCGACCAGCAGCAGGGGCTGAAGCGGCTATTATATTCACAGGGGCTATAGCGCCTGAGGTGCTGGCAGCGTATGAGCAAATGTTGGATGATATCCCCGGTTTAGGCGTATTAAACGTAACTTCCCCTGATGTGCTGCATCGTGAATGGTCCGCAAGTAAGGCCGCGCGCTGGACAGAGCAGAGCACACAAAAAAGTCATGCGGAGGATTTGCTATCCATATTGGCACCCAACGCAGGTATTGTGACGGTAATCGACGGTTCGCCCGGCGCTTTGTCTTGGCTAGGCGGCGTGCATGGTATGCGTGTCAGTCCGCTGGGCACGGATCGCTTCGGTCAGACGGGCGATTTGCCCGACCTTTACAGCACATATCGGCTCGATTCCGCTGCAATTATTGATGCCATGGCGGAGCTGTATTTAAAGAGATGAACCCGCGAAATTCGCACCAAATTGAGACAAGTTTTATTCGGCGGATTTCTCGCCAGCGCTGACCATTTCATCTGGTAGTGCGCGGAATGTGAACTCTGCGGGCTTGTCCAAATATTGTTTGGCCAGTTCCCACAGGTCATTAACTGTTATCGATGCAAAATTGGTTTCACTCTCTCGAAAACGTTTGAGCCTATCTGGGTTTGTCTGCGTCTCTGCCACAACGCCTAGCCAAGTGTTGTTCTGCTTTTTCCAATCGGCGTAGCTTTCAAGCACGGGTTTGCGTGCACGCTCAAACAAGTCTGAATCAATGGGTGATTTTACCAGCGCAGAAATGACTTGGTCGACAGTTGCTTCTATGGTCGCAATATCTTTGGGGTCGCCAGCGGTGGCTACGGAAAATGTACCCCGCTGAAGATATAGGTTGGACATATCGGAATTTGCGGAGACACCATAGGTTGCCCCCAGTTTTTCCCGTAACTCATCGGTCAAGCGAAGCGTTGCAACGCGCGCAAGAAGATCCATGGATTGTGTGGTCTTTTGGTCATGATCACCCGTGGTTGTCCATACACGGCGCCACGCCAATTGGTTCGCCTCGCCATTATGGGGAATGTCAAAATTCCCCCGCTGCGCACTCCAGGCCGGTTGAAGTTGCGCGCTATAATCCTTCCCGACATCTGCGCGTGTTGGGAGGGCGGCAAAACTACGTGCAACGGCAGCGATGGCTGCATCCTCATCCACGTCGCCGACCAATGCGATTTCTAAACGATTTTGCCGTAAAGCGTCACTCAATGTTGATTTAAGCATCGCGAAATCGGCAGCCTGAATGGTTTCAAGGGGCGCGAGCGCAAAGCGCGGATCGTCATTGGTCATGATTTTGGACATCGCGATCGCAAGCGCAGACGCCGGAGTAGCCTTCAACCGTGCATATAATTCAGGCAGAGGACGGCGGAACAGGCGAAGCGCATTTTCCGAATAACCAGGATTGGTGGTGTATGCGGCCATCACTTGCAACTGGCGTTCCAAATCGGCGGGCGCGACGGCACCGGTCGCGCCAAAGTATCTGTCGGCAACACCGAATGCGGGGGACACAGTGGTTCCAGCCAAGATGGATCGCAAATCTTCCACATCGTGCGCTTTAAGGCCGCCAGAAACATAAGTTGCCGACATCAGCGAGGCCAACACCGCATTTTCTTTACCAAAATGTAACTGGCCCCCATCAATGCGCAGTGAATAACGGATTCGATTGTCCTCAAAATCGGTTTTTTTGATGTTCAACAATACGCCATTGGCAAAGCGGATGGTACGAATGCCCAAGTCTGCAATGGTCTTGTCGGCAATGACAGCTCCGGAGGGGCCGAAGTCTGTATAGGCAAAGCGCACCGCCGCACGTGTCATTGGCGCTGCTATGGGTGCGCCACGACTGACGGCATAAGCGGCTACTATTTCATCCGCGGCAATGCTTGCACCCTGCTTTGATGTCAGGAAAATCTGCGGCCGCTCCATTTGGCGGAACCAAAATGCAAACTCGGCATTGATGGCCGCCTTCGTCATAAACGGACGTATCTGCCGCCACAATATTTGGCGATATTTGTCCGAGTTGTAGACATCTTCGTCCAGCGTAACCAAGGCGTTCGCAATTGCCCCACTCGATTCTGTACCTTCATCTTTGGCCGCATTTTCATATTGTGCGTCCAGACGCTTTATCTGTTCTGCAATCTCGGACTCTTCAAACCCATATTCTACTGCTTGGCGAACTGTTTGTTCGGTAAAGGCGAGCAACGAACGCCAACTTCCGTCCTTGCCTGCTACGCCATAGCCAATGGCCGCATATTGGTCGCACAGGCCAAAGTTGAAATTAACACTAGCTCCTAAAAAGGGTATGTCTTCTTCGCGGGATCGGCGTGCCATGCGGCGCGAAATGATAGCGTTTGCGATACTCATTTTGAGTTCAATCATCGCGCGGTTTAAGGTGTCAGGCCGCTTCTTATCCTGCAAAAACTGTTGAACACTAATGCTCTCGCTAATCTCTGGATGGACGAAGCTTTGTGCGGATAAACCGCGTGCAGTGTCCAAAGTGCATTGGTCGAGTACGCCAAGGGGTGGTGCGTCTACTTGCCAATCAGCAAATTTTGCAACCAATTCGCGTTCTATGGCAATCGGGTCGACGGGGCCTACGACGATGATTTTGATGCGGTCCGGTCGGTAATATGCGCGATACAGTGCGCGCATCGTTTCTGACGACGCGCTCTGTATGACCTCGGTTGTGCCGATGGGGTAACGTGTTGCGTAAAAGCTATTCGGGTAAAACAAGTTGTTTGCCGCACGCGCGCTTTGAAATCCAAAATTCTCTCTCGCGCTTTTTTCCGCCAAAATTACTCCGCGCTCGCGGTCAACTGCGGCCGGATCAAAAGATATTTCTCGCGCAGTTTCTCGCATCAAAAACAGTGCGCGTTCAATGAGACGCGGGTCGGCCTTGGGTAGATCAAGCTTGTACTGCGTTTGCGTATAGCCAGTGGATGCATTGGTATCGGCACCAAAAGACAGGCCGAGTCGCTCCAGCATTCTGACCATTTCGCCCTCGGGCACGTTGGTGCTGCCGTTAAAGGCCATATGTTCGATAAAATGTGCTAGACCCTGTTCATCCTCCGCCTCGGCAGCAGAACCGAAATCGATGGTCATGCGGACCAATACCTGATTCTGCGGACGGTGATTAGGACGAATGGCGTAGCGCAAACCATTGGGCAGTCGCCCGTAAATGATGCTGGCATCAGGTTCGAGATCAGATGTCTCGGCATTCCAAGGCTGCGTCCGCTCTACACCTGCAGCCGAAGGCGCTGCCAGGGCGTCGGCGGATCCACCAAAGATGATTGCGAAACCAAGAATGAAGCGAAGCGCATTTTTCATATGCTTAGTTTTCTTCCGTAGAAGTTCGGAAACTGCAATCTATTCTTATGTAAATTATTGATTTACTTACCTTTGCGTAATCGATGACTGACCATATCGAGGACTGCCCCTTCGCTTTCGTCTGGCATTAAGCCGAGGCGGCGTGCGACTTCTTGATAGGCTTCTGCTTCGCCGCCAAGGTCACGGCGGAACCGGTCCTTGTCGAGTTTCTCACCGGTTTCAATATCCCACAAGCGGCAACCATCGGGGCTGATTTCGTCGGCGAGGATTATTCGCGAAAAATCCCCATCGAACAAGCGTCCAAACTCAAGTTTAAAGTCCACAAGTCGGATGCCGATGGCCGCAAACATACCACACATGAAGTCATTGATGCGGATCGCCATAGACGAAATGTCCTGCATTTCCTCCTGCGTTGCCCAACCAAAGCAGGCGATATGCTCCTCTGCGACTAATGGATCTCCAAGGCTATCGTCCTTGTAGCAATATTCCAACAAGGTATGCGGAAGCGGCGTGCCTTCTTCGATACCAAGGCGTTTGGACAAGGTGCCCGCGGCCACATTACGCACGATGACTTCAATCGGAACGATCTCAACCTGACGGATCAACTGTTCGCGCATATTGAGGCGGCGAATGAAGTGTGTCGGGATGCCGATATGGCTCAGCCGTGTAAAAACATGCTCAGAAACGCGGTTGTTGATAACGCCTTTGCCCGAAATAGTACCCTTTTTCTGGGCATTGAAGGCAGTTGCGTCATCCTTGAAATATTGGATTAACGTGCCGGGTTCAGGACCTTCATAAAGAATCTTGGCCTTGCCTTCGTATATTTTGCGGCGGCGGGTCATATGCGGTCCCTGACTTTGCTTGAAATGATGCGCCCCGGTGGAGATGGCTCATTGATGAGCCTAACTCTGCCGGGGCGAGAAAGACGCTATAATCCATTGCATGCGTCGGCGCAATTCGAGATAGGCAAATAGGACGGACACGAAAGGACATCATTTGCCCATCGATCTGGATTTACTGCTTCAGGCCTACGCCAATGGCATATTTCCTATGTCTGACGCCCGTGATGACCCCGATACTTTTTGGATTGAGCCGGAGTTTCGGGCGATCATGCCGCTCAATGGCTTTCGTGTGTCAAAGTCGCTTGCCAAAACTATCCGGCAGGACCGTTTTGTCGTCACCGCTGACACCGCTTTTGCGCAGGTCATCGCCACTTGCGCCGAGTCGCAAGTGGACCGACGGGACACTTGGATTAATGCGGATATCGAAGCAGCTTTCTGCCGCTTGCACCAACAAGGCCATGCCCACAGCATCGAATGCTGGTTGGGAGACCGCCTTGTGGGCGGACTGTACGGGCTTGCCTTGGGGCGCGCATTTTTCGGGGAAAGCATGTTTTCGCGCGAAACTGACGCGTCGAAGGTTGCTATGGCGTGGCTGGTTGCACGGCTTCGACTTGGCGGGTTTGAATTACTCGATTGCCAGTTCATGACCGACCATTTGGCCAGCCTAGGCGCAGTCGAGATGACTCAAGCTGCTTATCTCAAGTTGCTGGACGCTGCATTGGCAAAAGCCGTTCAGTCCTCGCTTGGACTAACTTCCTCGGCTGCTTCCTGTACGGGCGGCGACTGGGGTGCGCTGGACGGCTCTATTAAAGCTGGATCCACCACAGGAGCCTCTTCAGAAGATTTCTTCTCTACAGGCGCTTCTTCGCCGGGGAAGCGCATTTTGCATGCCTTGACCCACACATCGTAAATTGGGTGTTCAACAACATTGGCTGCGGGATTTTCCTTAAACAACCAACCCGAAAAAACATTACGCCATCTCTCGGCCTCGGACGTGCCCGGTGGGCGCTCCTTCACGAGCAGCTGCACAAATGCACCTTCGTCAGGTTGGTTTTCCCACGGTGCTGTTTTCTCGCAAGCCCTGAGTCGGATGACCACTTTGTCAAAGCGAATAGCTTCGCCAGGTTTGAGCTCAACGTCGCGGGTTTGACCGTTTCGCTTATTCAATAGACCAAGCACGGCAATGCGTTCGGCCATTGGCGTGCCAATATTTGTACCTGACATTGCAACAATTTTGTCGTTTGTGGAGATCGCCTCGCCTGATTTCGCGGGCGCAAGCGCATCATTATCTGAAGAACCGCAGGCGGCAATCGTTGCCAAAAAAGGCAACCATATGAAGCCGCGGGAGCGGATCATGATGCGTCTGGACTCCACGCCTCATAATCACCCGTTGCGCGAGCACGGTGGCCACCACGCTCAATCGAACCCGCCGGACGATAGGCCGCATCTGTTCCGGTCAGATTGGGCACGGCCGCAGTTTCATAACCACGATGTGGCGGCAAATAACTCTCAGGCTCACCATCATGCGTACCATGCAGCCAGCCATGCCAATCGGGTGACACGCGGCTTGCGTCATTGGGACCGTTATAGATCACCCAACGCCGTTTGCCGTCAGATGATTGATAATATCGATTGCCTAAGGTGTCCGTGCCCACAGCTTTGCCTTTGCGCCAGCTATAGATTGACGTGCCAATCGTCGCGCCGTCCCACCAAGTGAAGATTTTACTCAGAATACCCATGGCTCACGCGATTAGGACCAAGCATGATTCCGCGCAATCCTTATTTGGTTGTCCAATGCACCTTGTCGCCGGCGACGATGCCCAGCTCGGCCGCGAGACCGCCGCGCAATTCCAGCACAGCGGCAACAGGCTCGCCCGACACAACAGGTGTCATGGAATAAGGGACCGTGTCGGCAGCGATGCTTTCAATCGTGCCATCAGCGCGTACGAAGATGATGTCCAAGGGAATAACGGTGTTTTTCATCCAGAAGCTCGCCATACGCGGCTCAGGAAAGGGAAAAACCATGCCTGCATTGTCGGCGAGTTCCGTCCGGAACATAAGCCCCTTTGCTTGCTCTACCGATGTTCTCGCTGCCTCAACGGTGAAGCTATGCGTTTTGGCTGCGCTGGTGACGCATAAGATCACTTGCTGCAATCCTGCTGGTGACTGGCCTGCCGGCGCGCCTGGCGTACACCCCGCTGCCGGGCTTTCGCCGTTAGCTGGCATGTTACAGGCAGTGAGCAACAAGGCGATACCGAAAGCGCTGCAGCGACTGAACTGGTAAAAAGTCATTAACGATATTCCTTTTTTATCCCTGCACGACGTAGGGCAGCGTTTATGGCCTGTTTGGTGCGACAGCGTCCGCTTCGGCCAATCGTGCCTCACCCCATTCAACCCAGCCAAGCCATTTTGGCGTCCGTTTCATATAATGTCCTTGCGGCGCATGGCACACAAATCCAGCATCCGATATGGCTTGCGTTACAGGCCGGGTTAAATGGCAACCACCCGCAATCCTCTTCCAGACTGGTTCGATACGCTTTTGCCATAAGGTGGCCGATGGATCCGGCGCGCGGCCATGTTCGACGAACAGCAGGCGCCCGTTCGGCCGGAGCACGCGCTTTGCCTCCGACAATGCCAAATGCGGGTCTTGCACCGAACAGAGCGTGAAAGTTGTCACGACCGTGTCGAAGCTGGCATTGGCAAAGGGAAGTGCCTCGGCAACCCCCAGCATAAAATTGGCCCGCAGGCCCTTGCTTTCTAACGCACGCTTTGCACTTGCAAGCAGTTCTGCGGACGGATCAACGCCCGATAGCGAATGGACATTGTCCCAATCATAAAAATCGAGGTTAGGCGCGCCGCAACCCAGTTCGAGAACATCGCCAGAGGCGTACGGAACGACTTTGGCCCTATCACGCATAACTGCGGGTTGCGTGCAGGCGCAGCCAATTAAGCGCGGAACGACATTCCGATCCCACCAATTGCTCATGCGGATTTGAAGCCGTGATTCAGGAGCAAATGATGCTGTCTAAACTGTACCAGAAAACATATGGTCTGAACCATGAAGTGCTCCCCCTTGTGGATGCTGCCCCGACAATATGCGCGGCATGGTTTCGCGCAAGCCATTTTTGCGACTTAACTTGAAAGACCCATTTCTCTCAATATTTTTGGAATGCTCTCCTTGAAAGGAAAGAAACCTTTGGTCGCGTGCGGCCAGAAACGTTCGTCCCAAGAACGCCGAATTTGAACGAGGGGGACCTCCTCCAATGCCAATGAAGGCGCTATGCGAGCCAAGGCATCCGCGACCGGACCAACAGGTGCATAAGAGGTGATGATCTGCTCTGCGCCTGCTTCGCGGGCTTGGCCTATCAAGCTTGCGGCATCCAAATTGTTGTACAATTTCGTTGGGCATTTGAAATTGCTACAAATGCGTTCGGCGGCGTCATTTGCGGCCCCCGCGACAAAGGAACGGGCTTTGTCGCCCCATAAGGTATCCGTGTCGAACAAAATGCCTGCGCCGTTGATTTTCGCGGGTGCGCTAAAAAGGGACTCGGGGTGCAGATCCTCGGGCGTTACCAGCAGAAAGGCAGGTTTTTGCGTGTCGAAATACCCAATTTGCGGTAGCGGCTGTGCGGCACATACCAGCATCTCGGTTGGCATCGTCGCAATGGTCGCCATACCCTTTGGCGCAAATCGGCCATTGGTAAAACGGGCGATGTTATCAGTAGTGGCGAGATAGGCTTTGCCGACTGTTTGCAAGCCTGCCACCCACCGCCAAGACAATGTGTTGCTCGCGGCGTCCGCATCCACCAAATGTCGCAGGAAAAAGTCAGCGCCCAAAGCCCA
>CAIPUN010000067.1 GCA_903868245.1 uncultured Sphingomonadales bacterium
GACGATGTGGCTGACATTGCAATTGTGGGTGGCGGATATATCGGGCTTGAGGCTGCGGCCGTACTCCGTAAAATGGGCAAGAAAGTCACGGTACTTGAGGCAATGGACCGGGTGTTGGCGCGGGTCGCTGGCGAGCCTTTATCACGCTTTTACGAAGCGGAGCATCGTGCGCATGGTGTCGATGTGCGCTTGGGCGTCGAAATTAGCGGCATACAGGGCGAAGATTTCGTCACTGGTGTATGTTTGGCCGATGGAGACGTGATCCCCGCCCAAATGGTCATTGTCGGCATTGGCATCGTCCCTGCTGTTGGGCCTTTGCTGGCGGCTGGTGCCGCTGGCGGGGCAGGGGTTGATGTTGATGCCTATTGCCGGACGTCACTGCCGGACATTTACGCCATAGGTGACTGCGCGGCGCATGCGAATGATTTTGCGGGCGGCAACGTCATGCGCGTTGAATCGGTACAAAACGCCAATGACATGGCGAATGCCGTGGCCAAAAGCCTGACGGGTGAGCTGACCCAATATCATGCCGTGCCCTGGTTTTGGTCCAACCAATATGATTTGCGTCTGCAGACCGTGGGCATCAGCGCAGGTTATGATTCCATGGTGTTGCGCGGAGACCCTGACACCCGCAGCTTCTCTGTGGTCTATCTGAAGGCCCATAAAGTCATTGCGCTCGATTGCGTCAACGCCACTAAGGATTATGTACAGGGCCGTTTGTTCGTGACCGAGGGACTTTCGCCTACGGTTGAACAATTAGCCGATATAAACGTGCCATTGAAGGAACTTGCTGCAGCTTTAATGGCCAACTGATGTAGATTTTGCCCCCAGTCCGTTCGGCCCTCACGGCCATTTTAGGCCCAACCAACACTGGCAAGACGCATCTTGCGGTTGAACGGATGTGCGCGCACTCCAGTGGGATGATTGGGTTTCCGCTTCGTTTGCTGGCGCGGGAAATTTACGACCGTGTTGTCGCCATAAAGGGTGTGCAGAATGTTGCTTTAATTACGGGTGAGGAACGGATCGAACCGCCGCAAGCCCGCTGGTATTGCTGTACCGTTGAAAGCATGCCCATTCAGAAGGAATTCGCCTTCGTTGCAATAGACGAAGCGCAATTGGGCGCAGACCCCGAACGCGGGCATATTTTTACAGACCGTATCCTACATGCGCGGGGGCGTGAGGAAACGATGATCCTGGGGTCGGAAAGCCTCCGCCCGATTATCCGCGCGTTGCTGCCGGATGCTGAAATCATCTCCCGTCCTCGTTTTTCAACATTGAGTTATGCTGGCGCGAAGAAGCTGTCGCGCTTGCCCAAACGGTCCGCAATCGTCGCCTTTTCAATCGAGCAAGTTTACGCGGTGGCAGAAACGTTGCGCCGTATGCGCGGTGGCGCTGCTGTCGTGATGGGGGCGTTGTCCCCGCGCACGCGCAATGCGCAAGTCGCGATGTTCCAATCGGGCGAAGTGGATTATCTCGTTGCGACCGACGCCATTGGCATGGGGCTGAACCTGGATGTCGCGCACGTCGCATTTGTCAGCCTGTCCAAATTCGATGGCTCCCGCCGTCGGCGCCTGACGGTCGCCGAAATGGCGCAAATTGCAGGTCGCGCTGGCCGGCATCAGCGCGATGGTAGTTTTGGGACATTGGCGGGCGAGGGCAGCGAATTCACGCCGGAAGAAGTGTTGGCGATTGAGGGGCACAGCTTTCCACGTCTGGACTGGCTGTATTGGCGTGAGGCCAAACCGCGCTTTAACGACATCGCGACTTTGATCGCGGATTTGGAGAAGAAGCCACATAGGTCGGGATTATTGCCAGCGCCGAAGGTCATAGATTTGCTGGTGCTTAAGCGTTTGGCCGAAATGCCAGATGTGAAGGCTCTAATCCGCCATCCAGTCGACGTGGCGCGCATGTGGGAGGTCGCTTGCCTGCCCGACTTCCGCCAAATGGGAGAAGAGCATCACAGCCGTTTCGTCGCGTCGCTGTGGCAGTATCTCGGTCAAAATGACCGTGTCATCCCGCAAGGCGTGTATGCTAGCGAACTTGCCCGGCTGGATAACATCCAAGGCGATGTCGATACGCTGTCGGCGCGAATCGCGGCGGTTCGGACATGGACATATATCGCCCATCGCAGCGATTGGTTGACTAATCCGCCTGCCATGGCGGAACGCGCTCGCGCCCTGGAGGAAAAATTATCGGACGCGTTGCACGATGCATTACGCCAGAGATTTGTCGATAAACGCACGTCGATGTTATTGCGGAAAAACGCTACGGACGTTGGTTTATTGCCGGTCGAGATCCAAGCCGACACACATGTTCTGGTCGATGGAGAAGACATTGGCACTTTACAGGGCTTTTCGTTTCGGGTTGACCCAACGGCGAAAGCAAGTGACCGTAAGCTATTATTGGCTGCCGCCGAACGGCATTTAGCAGCATATTTGAGACAAAAGGCAAAGGACGTAAGCATGGCAGAGGACAGCGAATTCTCGCTCTCAGCCGATGGCGAGGGCAAGCCCGCCATTTTCTGGCAGGGCGAAATATTGGGCGCGCTGACCAAGGGGCGGACACTGATGCAACCTGCATTTTCGCCAGTAAAGGCTGTTGCAGGGCTTGAAGGTGACGCATTGCGCGAAATTACGACCCGCGCCGAAAGCTGGATTGCAGCGCAATTGGCCAAAGCCATGGGCGGCATAGTCGGGCTGTTGGAGCTTGCCCAGCAAGCAAATATCGACGGCAATGTTCGTGCGCTTGCCGTGCGTTTGGCCGACGAGGGCGGCATTGCGGGGCGGCATTTTCTGGCCGACGCGATTGCCGCATTGCCCAAGGAGGCCCGGGGCGCGGCACGCAAGGGCGGCATCGTCTTTGGCGCGCTCGATATCTATCATCATGCCGCGCTAAAGCCAGCGGCGGCCAAATGGCGCGCAGCATTATTTGCGGCGCGTGACAATCGCGCCATGCCAGAACTTCCCCCCGAAAGCGCCGTGCATTTGAAGGCGTGGAACTTTGGCAGTGCGTCCGAAGCACGCAATGCAGGCTATCGCCGGATTGGTGATGAATATGTCCGCATAGATTTGGCCGAACGGGTTATCAAAAAAGCGCATGAAGCACGCGGGCAGGGCAATTTGTTTGGTATGGACATGGCGTTCGCCACGTCGCTTGGCATCAGCGAAAACGGGTTGAAGGCGCTAATGCGCGACGCAGGCTTTCGTCCTGCGGAGCAGGCGCCTGAACCTAAGCCGCAGACGGAGACTGAGGTTGTCGCTGAGACTGTTTCGGAGACGACAGAGGTCGTTGCGACGGAATCCTCTCCAGCACCCGAAGCCGATTTCGCGGAAGTGACAGCAACTGACGAGTTTGAAGCGCACGCACCAGAGGCTGCCGCGCCGCTAACAGCCGAGCCGCAAGCTGTCATCCTGACGCATTGGCGCTGGGTTGGCCTACCAAAGCCACGTCCGCCTGAACATCGTCAGCCGCGCGCCAAGTCGCAACGCCAGGCATCCCCCGCAACAGGCAAACCAAAGGCGAAGCCTGAGCGTGCACCTCTCGCCGCAAAGCAAAGCACCCCGCCATCATCCTTGGCGCTGCAACTGGCGGCACTAAAGGGCCTTAAGCTCTAGTTGGCCGGGGCGAAGTTGCGGATCGACAAACTTCTGTTCTTTCTGCGATTTGCCAAGAGCCGGACTCTTGCTCAAGTTTGGGCGGAGTCGGGGCATATCCGCGTCAACAGCCGCCGCGTGGAAAAGGCTAGCCTATCCATCGCTATCGGAGATGTAATCACGCTGCCCAAGGGCGACGCTGTGGTTACGTTCAAGCTAATGTCGATGCCAGTCCGGCGCGGTCCAGCTTGTGAGGCAGGGCTTTGTTATCAGCTTATGGACTAAAATATGACGGGCAGTTGCATTCCGCCGTTGACTTCCCCCTGCGCCTCGCAATAGGCAGCAAATCGAAGCGGCCACTTCGCCGCTGCGTTTGGGAGATTTCCGCAAGTGACTTATGTCGTTACTGATGCCTGCATCCGCTGCAAATATATGGACTGCGTTGAAGTGTGTCCGGTGGATTGCTTTTATGAAGGCGACAATATGCTCGTCATCAACCCCAATGAATGCATCGATTGCGGCGTCTGCGAACCTGAATGCCCTGCAGAAGCGATTTTGCCAGACACAGAAAACGGTCTTGAGAAATGGCTTGAATTGAACGCGACTTATAGCGCGGAATGGCCGAATATCACCTCAAGCCGTGAACCACCTGCTGATGCTGATGAGTTTAAGGGCGTAGAAGATAAGTTCGACAAATATTTCAGCCCTGACCCCGGCGAGGGCGATTAAGCTCTCTCGGCGCGGGACGTCTTTAACCAGTCTTTCTGATACGATTCCACTTCACGTAACGCGGCGAAAACGGTCATATTTGGTGCTGTGCGGCCTGTGCGGCCGAGGGCGTAAATCTGGCTGTAAAACCAATATTGCGTGGCAAATCCCTCGAGACTGCGCACCATCTTGATCTTGCGTAAGCTTGAAAGCCATTCAGGCAACAGCTTCAATTGGTTCTCGACCTTGGGTAACATCGCCATGCCAGCGAGTAGCCTCTTTGGCGCTTCGGGCAGCACGCATAATGGCCGGGCAAGGCCGATGATGTCTGCACCGCCGTTGCGCAATGCTTGTTCCATGGCAGATGCGCTGCGGAAACCACCTGTAACCATCAAGGGTATTTTTAATTCGGCCTTCATCGCTTGAGCGAAATCAACAAAATAGGCTTCGCGTGATAGGGTGGTGTCTGCCACATTTTGGGCTTCCTCCTCTTCCATACCTTGAATGCCAAGCAGCTTGGGCTGCTCATAAGTGCCGCCGGAAATCTCGATGAGGTCCACGCCCGCATCTTGCAGCCATCGGGCTACTTGCAGGCTGTCCTCAAAGGCAAAGCCGCCACGTTGAAAATCGGCACTGTTCAATTTGACGGAAATCGGGAATTCGGGACCGACCAAAGTGCGTACAGTGTTTATAGTAAACATCAGGAAACGGGCACGGTTTACTAAACTTCCGCCCCAGCGGTCGGTGCGTTGGTTTGACCGTGGGCTTAAGAATTGCGAAATCAGATAGCCATGTGCGGCGTGAATCTGAACGCCTGTAAATCCGCCATTTTTGCAGTGCAATGCGGCCTGACCAAAGCGGCCAATGAGATTCAGAATTTCATCCTCTGTTAAGGCGATAGGCGTGCCAAATTGTCCACCGGGTAACCCTAGTTTGACCGCAGACGGTGCCTTGGGATGACGGTTGACCGCGCGCATGGTCTGCCGTCCGGCATGGCTTATTTGCGCCCAGAAATGATTGCCGTTGCGGGTTGCCGCATGTGTCCAAAATTGGAGGGCTGCCATCATATCGGCGTCCGGATATCCATCAAAAAAGACGTTGCCGGGGCGTTCGAGATGGTCCGCATCAATATGAATATTGCCCGAAATATGCAGGCCGGCGCCGCCATCCGACCAAATGCCATAGAGGCGCTGCAATTCAGGTGTCGGACGACCCAATGGATCGGCAAGTCCTTCGGTCATCGCGGCCTTTGCGATGCGATTATTCAGCACGGCCCCGCAAGGCAGTGTCAGTGTGTTGTTTAGTCTCACTTAGGTTCGCCAGATGCTTCGACTTTTACCGCGTCTACGGCTTCGGTTTTGGTTGGGGCTGCATCTCCGCTCGTGACGGGTGCCAAAACCTGGGCGTCAGACTGAACGGGCATGTCGTTGACGGCTTCGTCCGTGTTGATCATGTCGTCGCTAATCGTGCCTTCTAGACTGTCGAGAGTATCCATGCGCGTTTCGGTAGCCTGACTATCTTCCTTTGAACTGCCGCATGCGGACAAAAGCAGCATCATGGCAAGAGCAGACGTAAAATGGCAAAAACGCATAATATCCTCGTTGGTCTAACTCGGCGCATCCGTACAATTTTCACCCGCTTTCGCAAGACTATTGAGAAAATCGGGGAAAGTTGACAGCAATGCGGCGTCAAAATCTGATAAGGTGGCATTGATGCCCAGCGCGGCGAGACTGGTTACCGGATATTCGGATATCCCACATGGCACTATGCCAGTAAAATGGCTGAGATCAGGGGAAATATTTACAGCAAAGCCATGCATCGTGACCCATTTGCGAATACGAACGCCAATCGCGCCGATTTTTGCTTCTTGGCCGTTCGGCGTGTCGCACCAAATGCCGATACGTCCTTCCGCACGACGGGCTTCGATACCAAAATGGCTCAGCGCATTTATCACCCAGCCTTCAAGCGCATGGACGTAGCAGCGGACATCTTTGCCGTGGCGGGCAAGGTCCAGCATAACATACCCAACGCGCTGGCCCGGACCATGATAGGTGTATCGCCCGCCACGCCCCGTGTCATAGACGGGGAATTGCTGGCTCAGTAGCTCCGCGGGGTCCGCGCTGGTTCCGCTTGTGTATAAAGGCGGATGTTCCAGCAGCCAGATAAGCTCTCTGGCGTTGTCATCACGGATTGCTCCCTGCAACGCCTCCATACGGCTTAGCGCGTCCGGATAGGGTGTCAGGCCTTTTGATATGTCCCAGTCGATATGGTGATCCAAAATCATGATGTGTCCTTTAGCATGGTGCAAGCGGCTTGCCACCGCATATGTCTGCCTCTACGCCGCGCATAGCTGAGGAGAATTTATGCCAAAGAAGCTTGATTATCGCGCTGTTTGGACTGACGCGCGCGCTTTGCTTGCGGCGCATAAAGAGGCGGTTGCTGCTATTGCCGGCTTCTTCATTTTCATGTCGGCATGGGTTTCGGCGTTTCTCGTGCCGCCGCTGATTGTGGAAAATCTGGACGATACGAATCAGGCTATCGGAGAAATCAGCCGCTATTTCGAAGCCAACTGGCGCGTACTTGTGCCAACGATTTTGGTAACCATATATGGCAGTCTGTCCCTGTATGTGCTGATGTCGGGGCGTCCGCTGTCGAAAGTCGGGGACGCTCTTGGAATCGCAGCGGCATTATTCGTCCCCTATTTGCTTGCAAGCTTGCTCGTTGGCTGGGCCACATTGGCTGGATTTTTTATGCTGATCCTGCCCGGCCTGTATCTCTCGGGCCGTTTTGCAATATTGCCTGCCGTCGTCGCGCAGGATTCCGGGGGTGGTATCAACAAATCCGTGATCCGGACTTGGCGCGTTACAAGTCAGTGCGGTTGGGCAATCCTGTTCTTGATGCTTTTTGTTGCCGTCATATTGCGTTTTTTTGGAGGTTTGGCCGATGCCGCGATCGTCGCCATATGCCAGTTTATCGTTGGCGAAGCTGGCGTTCCGATCATTGAATCCGGGGTCAAGGCGGTGTTCACCACTTTGGAGGCCGTGGCTTTCATATTGATGCTGGTCGCAGTAAATCGTCAGCTTTCCGCGCAGACACCTCAATAATAATCGGGATGTGCGGTGCAGCATCGCGCGGGATGAGCCCATTAAGGCGCGGGTCGGGGAAGGTTTCCAATTGTCGTTGATAGGCACTAAAACCGGACCGCTGGTAAAAGGCCAGCGCATATGGACCATCAAGCGTGCAGGTGTGCACCCACATCCGCTGAACGCCTGCCTCCGCCCAGCCCATCTGTAGCGCCATTGCCATCAGCCATTTGCCATGCCCCTTGCCTGTCAACTCTGGCACAAGGCCGAAAAAGGCAATCTCGCATTGTCCAGCTTCCCGGAAATCAAGCTCCAATATCCCAACCTCAATGCCACGTCGGTCTAGCACGGCCCAGATGCGCACTGCAGGGTCGTGGATGACGTGCAACAGGTCGGAGTCATTAAGTTCAAGCCGTGAGAACCAAAGCCATGGTTCGCCAATTCGGCGATACAGCGTGCGATATGTATCTGCTGTTGGCGCGTGCCATCGTTCCAACCGCAGCTCTGACGCGGGCAGCGCCCGCAACGGCGGACGGCGCGTCATTTCCAAGGATGTGACAATGGCACCAAGTTCGCCATGGGCAATCGGGCTAAACACCATGTGGAGTTAGGCCCATACCACTTCGGGCGGCAGGCTCATCAATATTGCGTCGACATTGCCGCCAGTCTTCAATCCAAAGGTCGTGCCCCGGTCATATACCAAGTTAAACTCGGCATAGAGGCCACGCCAGCGCAATTGCGCCTGCTTTTCTTCGGCACTGAAGGGTTGGTTCATGCGGTGGCGGACGAGCTTTGGAAAGATGTCGAGAAAGGCGTCGCCAACATCGCGGGTGAATGCGAAATTCTGTTCAAACAATGCATCGCTCGTGTTTTCGAGATGATCGTAAAATATCCCGCCGACACCGCGATGGACGTTGCGGTGCGGAATCCAGAAATAATCCTCCGCCCATTTGCGATAACGTTCATACACATCGGGGCCATAAGGCGCGCAGGCTGCACGCAGGCGCGCGTGGAAGGCGTCTGTGTCTTCGGCATAGGGAATAGGCGGGTTAAGGTCCGCACCGCCGCCAAACCAGCTCTTAGTTGTAACCAGATAACGTGTATTCATATGCACCGCCGGTACATGCGGGTTTGCCATATGCGCTACGAGGCTGATCCCCGTGGCGAAAAAACTGGGGTCATCTGCTGCACCATGAATAGTTTTGGCAAATTCAGGGTTGAAGCTGCCGCCGACGGTGGAGACGTTCACGCCCACCTTCTCGAAAACTTTGCCCTTCATCACCCCACGCACACCACCGCCACCAGGGGAGCCATCATGGTCCTTGCGGTCCCATGGGGTATACTCAAACGACGCATCTGACCCTGCTTCGCGTTCAATCGCTTCAAAGGAAGCGCATATGCTGTCGCGGAGCGATTCGAACCATGTTCGCGCGGCCTGTTGGCGTTGATCTAATATCAGGGTCATGTCTCGCCTCTCGGGAATGAATGGGTCTGTCTAAGACCTTCTGCCAAAGCGATGCCAGCCGATACCGAAATGTTCAAGGATCGAAATCCTGCGGCCATCGGAATACATACGCGCGCGTCGGCGCGGGCATGTACTTCAGGCGGCGCCCCTTTGCTTTCGGACCCCATGAGAATGATGTCGTCAGGTTGAAATGCGAACTGTGGAAGCGGGGTAGACGCCTTGCTGGACATTAAGACAATCCGCGCACCGTCTAAAGTTTCTAGAAAACTGGACCAGTCGGCATGACGTTGAATCTGGACATGGTCCATATAATCCATGCCTGAACGCTTTAGCGCACGTTCCGAAAAGGCGAAGCCGCAAGGCTCGATGATATCGCATATGACGCCAAAGCAAGCCGACGTGCGCAAAACCGCGCCGACATTCCCCGCCATGTCCGGCTGATATAGCGCAATGCGCATGTGACACTCCTCACTAGAACCCTATTTCGTGGCAATTAACGTGTATCGCTGCCGGCGTAAAAACGATTATCGCGCTAAAGGTGCAG
Organism: uncultured Sphingomonadales bacterium; assembly: GCA_903868245.1. GTDB lineage: Bacteria > Pseudomonadota > Alphaproteobacteria > Sphingomonadales > Sphingomonadaceae > Sphingorhabdus_B. The sequence continues at coordinate 9,394 of CAIPUN010000067.1, forward strand.
GAAGCCAACATTATCCCATTGCTAGCCATGGCGATTTAATCAGAACGCCAAGAATGCTGCCGGCCCACCGACCTCCGCAAGCCGGCTCACCTCAAAATATGTACGAAACTATTGCGCGCAGCCCGCAGAGCTCGAGACTCTTCAACCGAACAGTGCCCGAAAACGCGCGGGCAAGAATGCGCTAAACTTAGCGTTTCTTATGTGCGGCCTGACGCTCTTCAATTGAAAGGCTGTCATCTTGATTGGCATCTGCCTTACTAAAGCGTGCGTCAATCGCAGCTCGGTATTCTGCTTGTGATACAGCCTTGTCCCCATTGGTATCGGCGCGTGCCATCATGGCCATAGCGCCAATCCGTGTGCGTTGGCGGCCTTCACGTATGCTAGCTCCAATGCGTTCCAGGCGCCGTTCACGCCGGTCCGCACGTCGCTCTGCGCCAGCTTTATGAGCCACCACGAACTCGCTTTGGCTAATTGCGCCGTTTTTGTCTGTGTCTATGATAGCAAAAAGCTTTGCCATCATGGCGGTCCGGTCGGCTGCGTTTAATGTGCCGTCACCATTTACGTCTATCTTAGCAAAGCGTGCATTGGCCGATGCGATTGCTTCTGACTTAGTGATAACGCGATTTCCGTCTGAATCGGCTTTAACTGGCGTAGCATGAACCGCCGCTGCGGAAGTAACCGAAAGGACCATTAGGCCCACATAGATTGAGAGTTTGTTCATAGTTCTGGCTCCTTATAATCCTCTGCATAATTGAACGCGCGTGAATTTAGGATGAATATGCCGCGATAGGTTTTTTTAGACATTTTTTAGACAATGGCCATTTTGTGGCAAACTGTATCAGCTTGGCGGTGCGCCTGTCACTTGGGTTAACGGTGGAGCGGGTAAGGGGAATCGAACCCCTCTAGCTAGCTTGGAAGGCTAGTGCATTACCAC